>NZ_JBFBAO010000243.1:0-10833 GCF_040682255.1 Micromonospora sp. NPDC051296
CACACCAGGCCCAGGCCGAACAAGTGCTCATCCGCCAGCGGCTACCCACCAGGAGTCTGCCTCACCCACCGGCCAACTCCCACAACTCATTAGGCGGGAAGGAGGTAGCGGTCAGGGGCGGCAGACCAATACCAACCGTGACGTCCGAGGTTCCTGCCGGACACCCCTCCCGACGGGTCGCGGGCCGGGTTGCGGGTGACTGGCATACTCGATCCGGCCAGGTGGGGACCGGACATTGTGGTGGTGGCGTGCAGTTCCGGGTGCTGGGGCCGCCGGAGGTCGTCCGGGACGGTCGGGTGGTGCCGGTCGGCGGGCCGAAGCAACGCGCGCTGCTGGCGCTGTTCCTGCTGCGGCCGAACCGGTTCGTCGCCACCGACTGGCTGATCGACGCCCTGTGGGACGGCCGGCCGCCGGCCAGCGCCGAGATGACCCTCCGGACGTACGTGGCGGGGCTGCGCCGAGCCGTGGAGCCGCAACGCTCCCCCCGCGAGCCGGCCCGCATCCTGCGCAGCCACCCCAAGGGGTACGAGCTGCGGGTCGACGCCGACGCCATCGACGCGGCCCGGTTCCGCAGCCTGGTGGACCGGGCAGCGAGCGCACTGGCGGCCGGCGACCCGACGTCGGCGGAACGGGGCTACGTCGAGGCGCTGGCACTCTGGCGGGGTGAACCGTTGACCGGCGCGGCGGACCTGGACGCGGTACGCCCCGAGGCGACGCGGTTGGCCGAGCTGCGGCTCAGCGCCGAGGAGGGACGGTTCACCGCAGCCGTCGCGGCCGGGCGACCCGCCTCCGTGCTCGCCGAGTTGCGCCAGTTCGTCGCGGCGAACCCGGTACGCGAGGCCGCCCGCGCCCAGCTGATGCTGGCGCTCTACCGCTCCGGCCGGCAGACCGAGGCGCTGGCCGCCTTCGACGAGGGCCGCCGGATCCTGACCGGCGAGTACGGGCTCGATCCCGGCGCGGAGATCCGCGAGCTGCACCGCCTCATCCTCGACCAAGCCGTGCCGCCGGCGGTGACCACACCGACGGGGATGTCCGGCCCGACCTCCGCCTGGCCGGAACGCCCCCCGGGCCTCGCCGCAGCCAGCACCGGGACTTCGACGCACGCCCTGGTCGGCCGGGGTGCCGAGCTGGCCCGGCTGGTGGCGGAGCTGACCGAGGCGGCGCACGGTGGCGGCCGGGTCACCGCCGTGGTGGGCGAGCCGGGGATCGGCAAGACCAGCCTCGCCGCCGAGATCGGCGCACTCGCTCGGGCGCGGGGCGTGCCGGTGGTGTGGGGGCGGTGTCCCGACGTCGGGCAGGCACCGCCGTTCTGGCTGTGGAGTCAGGTGGTACGGGCGCTCGCGGCGATGCCGCAGGCCGGCGCCACCGGATCGGCACGGCGGCTGGACGGGTTCGCCGCCGGTCCACTTCCCGGGTTGGTCGGCGACGCGGAACCCGATCCGGCGGCCCGGTTCCACGCGTACGAGGCCGTGGCGGAGCTGGTGCGTACGGTGGCCGGGCCGGACGGTCTGCTCATCGTGCTGGACGACCTGCACGCCGCCGACCCGGATTCGTTGCTGCTGCTGCGCTTCCTGTCCTCGATCCTGTCCGGCGCCCGCGCCCTCGTGGTCGCCACGATGCGACCGTACGAACACGACGCGGCGCTGCTGGCCACGGTGGCCGAACTGGCCCGGGGCCACGGTTTCAGCCAACTGCGGTTGACCGGTCTGGCCGCCGCGGCCGTGGCCGACCTGGTTCGCCAGCGCACCGGCGTGGCACCGGAGCAGCAGATCGTGGCGCGCCTGGTGACCCGTACCAGCGGGAATCCGTTCTTTATCACCGAGCTGCTTCGGTCGCGCACCGATCCGGCCGGCGCGGACCTGCCGCCGAGTATCCGGGACACCGTCCGGCTGCGCCTCGGTGACCTGCCCGAACCGGCCCGCGACTGCCTGGACCTGCTCAGCGTGGCCGGCCACGAGCTGGACGCGAGCACGATGGCGACGGCCCTGGAGGTGCCGGCGGAGAAGGTCGCCGACGCGCTGACGGCGGCGTACCGGGCTGAGCTGGTGGCCGAGGCCGGGCCGGGTGCGGTGCGCTTCCGCCACCCGCTGTTCGCCGAGGTCGCCTACGCCGAACTGCCCCCGCCGCGCCGGGCCGCGTGGCACGCCCGGCTGGCCACCGCCTACCAGCGGGCCGGCGATGTCGCCCCGGCCGAGTTGGCCCACCATTACGGGCACGCGGTCGGGCTCGGTCACGGCGAGGACCACCTACGATGGTCCCTGGCGGCGGCCGACGACGCGACCCGCCGGTTCGCCTATGAGGACGCCCTCGGCCACCTGGAGCGTGCCGCGCTCAGGCTGGCGCCGCTCGCCGCCGGTTCGCCGTCGGCGGCGCAGACCGAACTCTCCGTCGCGCTGCATCGGGCCGCCCTGTTGCAGATGACGGTGGGTGTCGGTGCCGACGCCGTTGACCAGGTCTGTGTCCGAGCCCGGGACCTGCTGGCGCTGGTCGGACCGGAGGTGGACGTCCGGCCCGCGCTGTGGGCGCTCGGCGAGCTGGCCGCCAACCAGGCCGACTTCGCGGTCTGCACGGACCTGGCTGGCCGGCTCGTCCGCGCCGACGCCGACGGCACCGGCCTGTTCCGGGCGGCCGGCGAGTACCTGCTGGGCGCCGTCGACTACTTCACCGGATCGCTGCCGGCGGCCGACCGGTGGCTCACCGCGGCGGTCGACCGACTGCGGGCGGTGGATCCGCGGCTGCTCGGCCGGCAGGTCGGCCGTGTGCCGGCGCTGGCCGCGTACAACTTCCGCGCCCTGGTCAGGTCGTTGCGCGGGGACCCGGACGCCGCTCGGCGGGACATCGCGGACGCCGAACTGCTCGCCGAGGAACTCAACGACCCGTACGGACGGGCGAACGCGGCGCTCTACGCCGCCTGGATGGGGATGCAGGAACAGGACGTGACGGCCGTACGGGCCGCCGCGCACCGGTGCCGCGACGTCGGCGCGGCCAACGGCCTGCCGCACTTCGTGACCACCGGCGCGTTCTTCCTCGAGTGGGCCGCCGCCCGCAGCGGGGAGCACGATCGGCTACCGGCGATGCGCGCCGCGGCCGAGGGGATCTACCGTCCCGGGCTGCGGGCCACCCGGACCGTCACGCTCAGTGCGATGGCCGAGGCGTACCTGACCGCGGGTGATCCGGTCACCGCGGCGGCGCTGGCCGAGGAGGGACTGGCCGTGACGGACCGGTTGGGTGAGTCGGTCTTCGCCGCCGAGCTGCACCGGATACGCGGCATCGCCCACGACGATCCGGCGGCGTTGGCCACCGGCGCCCGGCTCGCCGCCGACCAGGGCAGCAACCTCCTCCTCGCCCGCTTCCCCACCGACACCCCCCGCTGAGCAACCACGTCGCCGCCTCCTCCACACCGATTCCACAGGTCTTCCACACCGGGCTGGTGTCGTGGTCGGTGTAGCAGCCCGTGCCCGGGCAGGTCCCGGGCGCCCACGTCCCGGAGGGATAGTCATGAACCCGGCCCAGTCGTCGCCACGCGCCAAGGTGCAGGAGGTCGATGTCGTCGTCGTCGGATGCGGTCCGGTCGGCGCGCTGACCGCGAACCTGCTCGGTGTGCGTGGGATCAGCACGCTCGTGGTCGAGCGGAGCACGGCGCCGCACGGTCAGCCGCGGGCGTTCTCCTGCGACGACGAGGCGTTTCGCGTCTACCAGCAGGCGGGCCTGCTCGACCAGATCGCCGGTGACATGCACCAGCCGCCGCGGGCCGACTACGTCAACGCCGCCGGCCAGGTATTCGCCACCATCGCCTTCTCGGAGGTCGACTTCGGATTCGGGCACGCGCCGCTGAACTTCTTCGACCAACCGCTGCTGGAGCAGGCCCTGCGGGGTGGACTGGACCGGTTCGACCACGTCGAGCTGCAGCTGGGTACGGAGCTGGTGAGCCTGCAGCAGGACGACGATCGGGTGCAGCTGGTCCTGCGCGACGTGGTAACCGATCAGGTGCGCCCGGTGCGGGCCAGGTACGTGCTCGGCTGCGACGGTGCCCGGAGCACCACGCGGACCGCCGTCCGGATCCCGCTCACCGGTGCGAGCTACGCCGAACCGTGGCTGGCCATCTCCGGCGACGTGCCGCCGGAGGCCATCCGGGGCGAGCACACCACCTTCGTCTGCGACTGGCGGCGGCCGGCGTTCGTCTCCCCCGGGGCCCGGGGCAGCTACCGATTGGAGTTCATGCTTCTACCGGGCGAGACCGAGGCCGACATGCGCCGGCCGGAGACCATCGCCAAACTGGTCGAACCGTACGTCGACCCGGCGCGCTTCACCGTCACCAGGGCGGTGGTCTACACGTTCCACCACCTCATCGCGCAGCGATGGCGGGAGCGCCGGGTGTTCCTGCTGGGCGACGCAGCCCATCAGATGCCCCCGTTCCTCGGCCAGGGGCTGTGCAGCGGCCTGCGCGACGCGGCGAACCTGACCTGGAAGCTCGGCCTGGTGCTGGCCGGCGACGCCGACCCGGCGCTGCTCGACACGTACGAGACCGAGCGGCGACCGCACACCGCGGCGATGGCGGACACCAGCGTCCGCCTGGGACGGGTCTTCCTGGCCCGTAGCCGTCCCGCGGCCTGGCTGCGGGACGTCGCGCTGCGGGCGATACAGACCGTGCCCCGGGCGCGCCGGTTCGTCCGGCAGTTCGAGTTCAAGCCGCTGCCGGCGTACGAACGGGGCATGATGGCCGGCGGGCGGCGGGACGGCGCAGTCGGGACGATGTTCCCCCAGCCCCGGGTCGCCACCGCGGAGTCGACGACGCCCCGCCTGCTCGACGAGGTGCTCGGCTCCGGCTTCGCGGTGATCGGGTCCGGCGGCACGGCACCCCGGCCGGAAACGCCGGGACTGCCGGTGCGGTACGTCGCGGTGCATCCGGCCGGCACCGAGGCAGCGAGTCTGCCGGCGACCGGGGCCGACGTCGATCGGGTCGATGTCGTCGATGTCGACGGCGCGATCACCGCCTGGCTGCGCCGGCACCGGGCCGACGCGGTCGTCCTGCGACCGGACCGGTTCGTGTTCGCCGTGGCCGCGGCCGGCGGCCTCGACCAGGTGGCGCGGCAGCTCACGGCCGCCCTCGGCGCGCCGGAATCGGCCCGCCTGCCGGTCGGGTGACCAGAGACGTCCACTGTGTACGTAGCGTGACCCGGTCGGCGCTTCGGCGGCGGCCGGGCATCAGCTGAGCCCGAGTGTTCACCTCACGTTCTCCGTCCCGTTGGTTCACCGGTGCTACCAACAAGCCAGGTTCTTGGAAGATCATCGGTAGCGGCGGAACGGGAGCGTACGTGCGGGTCAAGGGGCTTGCGGCGGTCGCCGCGGCGATGATGGTGCTGGCCACCGGCTGCACCGGCGACGAACCCTATCCACGAGGGTCGGGCGGGCCCGGCGGCGATGCCTCCTCGGTACGCATCGTCGCCGGGTCCGAGCAGGAGAGCGTGGTCGAGACCATCGTCAAGCCGTGGTGCGCCAGCAAGGGCTACCACTGCGACGTGACGTTGAAGGGTTCCGTCGACCAGGCCCGCCTGCTCGCCGCCGGTAGCCGGGACTACGACGCCTACTGGTTCGCCTCCAGCGTCTTCTCCCAACTCGGCGACAAGGCCAACGTGCTGCAGGACGTGCAGCCGATGTTCCTCACCCCGGTGGTGTTCGCGGGGTGGCGTAGCGAGATGCAGCGGCTGGGCTTCGCCGGCCGACCGGACGTCGGCATCGCGGACATCCTGCGGGCCGTCGAGTCGGGCCGGACGACGGTCTGGGTGACCAACCCGACGCAGTCCAACTCCGGCGCCACCGTGCTGTTCGGTTTCATGAACTACTTCGCGGGCAACGGTCCCGTCACGCCGCTCAGCCAGGAGCAGCTCGACTCCCCGGCGGTCGAGCAGGGGGTGACCCGGTTCATCGCGGCGATGGATCAGACACCCCCGTCGACGGGCACCCTGATGACCGAGTGCCTCGCCCGCCCGAACGACTGCCGGACCATGTTCACCTATGAGGACCTGGTCATCGAGAAGAACCAGGAACTGGTGAGCGCCGGCAAGGAACCCCTGGTGGTGGCGTACCCGCGGGGGTCGCTGGCGATCAGCGACGCGCCGCTGGGTTTCCTCCCGCACGGCGACGCCGGCGACGCCGCCAAGCGGAAGATCGTCGGCGAGTTGCAGGAGCATCTGCTCACCGACGCGGGCGCGCAGGCTCAGCTGCTCAAGCTGGGACGGCGTCCGGTCAGCGGCATCGGGCTGACGCTGGACAACCCCGACCTGTCCGTGTTCAACCCGGAGTGGGGCATCCAGGCGACCATCAACGAGCAGGGCATCCAGTATCCGGCGGCGCCGGTCATCGAGGCGGCGCTGGACCGCTACCAGACCCGCTACCGGCGCCCGGTCAACACGTTCTACTGCCTCGACGGCAGCGGGTCGATGGCCTCGAACGAGGGCTGGGACGGGGTCAAGGCGGCCGCACACCAGATCTTCGACCAGGATCAGGCCGCCCTCAACTTCCTGCGTACCCACCCGCAGGACTCGACCACCGTCGGGATCTTCAATCGCGACCTGGTCGAGGGCACGCCGTGGGTGGTGAACGGCAACGACGAGGCCGGGCTGCACGGGCTCACGGAGAAGATCAACGGGTACCGTCCCACCGACGGCACCAACATGTACGCCTGCCTGCAACGGGCCGCCACCGACCTGCGCAGTCCGCAGCCCAACGACCGCCGTCGGCTGGTGGTGCTGATGACCGACGGCAGGTCGGAATCCGACGACCGGGGTGGGGCGGTGGCCGCCCTCAAGGCAATGGGCGTACCGGTGATCGCCATCGCGTTCGGCCGGGACGTCGACGCGGCGCAGTTGCGGGACGTCGCCGCGGCGACCGGCGGCGCGTACGTCCAGCAGGACGACCTGGTGGCGGCGCTGCGCCAGGCGGCTGGTTACAAGTGACCGGGCGCCGCCACACCGACGTACCCCGGCGGCTCCGATGAGGAGCAAGCTCGCCGCTCCGGTCGCGCTCGCCGCCGCGGTCGCGGTCTTCACCGGGGTCTTCGCCGCCACCACCAGCTTCCTGTGGGCGCCGCTGCTGGCGGTCGCCGCGGCCTTCGGGGTGTACTTCATGCTCGACGACCGCAGCCCGGCGCAGGCCCGCGGCGACGACTATCTCGACGAGGCACGGGCCAAGGTCGACGAGGCGCTCAAGGTGCTGCGCGGCATCGAGCGGCTCAGTCGTGAGGTGCAGGCGCCGGTCGCTCGGGCCGCCCTGCAATCGGCCTGTCGCTACGTGCCCGAGTTGTTCGACCGGGTCCGCGCGGCCGCGCCGAACAGCCTCTACTCCACCGCCAGCCAGATCGGCGGGCACCTGACCAGCCTCGACGGGGTCGTGCGGCAGTACCTCGACATCCAGGGCAAGCCGGTGCTCTACACCGATCCGGAGGCCCTCAAGCACAGCGGCGAGTTGGCGTTCGAACGCTTCGCCGCCTTCACCCTGGACAGCGTGCGGCTGGTCAACCAGGGCGACATCGCGCAGTACCGCGCCAACCTCGACACCGTCGCACCGCCGAAGCTGCCGGAGCTGGGCCGATGAAGGAGCCATCGTGAGATTGCCGAGCGTTCGATTCCTGATCGGACTGGTCACGGTGATCGTCGTCTGTGTCGTCGCCGCCGTGCTGTGGGTCCGCTCCGACAACGCCGCCACCTCGGCGGCACCGCCGACCGTGGTGAACTGCCTCGGTGGCTCCGAGAAGTCCGAGCTGATGGCCGACGCCGACGTCGCCCGGATCCTGCGGGACCGGTACCAGCTGGAGGTCAACTTCCGGCCGCTCGGCTCGTACGACCAGGTGCAGTTGAGCAGCGACGACCTCAAGGCCCGCCAACTCGACTGTCTGTGGCCGTCGAGCGCCAGCGCGCAGAGCGTGTTCGAGGCGCAGCACCCGGGCGCCTTCCCGGACTACCGGGCCGAGAACCTGCTGCAGTCGCCCGAGGTGGTCTACGCGGGGCCGCGCGGCACCGAAGCCCTGATCAAACGCGGCCTCGTCCAGCAGCGTGACAACCGGTACTACATCGTGAACATGAAGTCCCTGCTGCTGGAGCACGTCCTGAAGAGGCAGACCTGGGACGGCATCGGCGCGGCCGACCTGCGCGGGCCGATCACCGTGGCGAGCACCGACGCGGCCAAGTCGAACAGCGGCTTCGTGCTGGCTCAGCTCCAGCTGAGCATCGTCGCCACCGACGACGTGTTCCAGGCACCGAACCTCGCCCAGGCACGCAAGGCCCTGCCCACCATGCGGGCGCTGTACGACGCGCAGGGGCTTCAGGCGCGAAGCTCCGACTCCGGGTTCCGGGAATGGCTCACCCAGGGCGGCGAGTTCAAGTCGCCGCTGTACGCCGGGTACGAGAACCAGCTCATACAGCTGGTCGCGGGCGGCGGCGTGAACACCGCCAGCGTGCTCAAGAACGTCCGGCTGCTCTACCCCGACCCGACCATCTACAGCGATCATCCGTTGCTCGCGCTCAACAGCACCGCCACCCGGTTGATCGAGGCGATGAAGGACCCGGAGATCCAGACGATCGCCTGGCAGACGTACGGCTTCCGCTCGGCGCTTCAGGTCGGTGCCAACGATGTCGCGGACTTCCCCGACCTCGCGCTCGCCGAGCAGATCCGGACCACCCCGGCGCCGGCCGCCGACGTGACGCTCGCGCTGCTGAACTGCATCAAGGACGCCAACACCTGCAAGTGAGGGGAACCGACCGGCCATGACCGACGGATTGCAGATCGACTTCGGCAGCATCGTGGGCGGCGCGGCCGAACCACCGGCCGGTGCCGCCGACAGCGCCATCACCGGCGCGCTGGCCGCCAGCCAGCCACGCGAGCTGGTCTGCGCGGACCTGCTCAGCCCCGCCCAGCGGAGCCAGGCCGAGGCCGCGGCGAAGCAGCTCTACCCGGCGATGCTGGCCAACACCGAACAGCTCGCGGCCTTCGGCAACAGCGCCATCGACCAGGTCAACGCCCAGGTCAGCCGGATCTTCAAGGAGGTCGGCCGGGTCGACATCCCGGAGCTGACCAGCATCATGCGGCAGCTCAACGACCGGATGCGCACGTTCCGGCGCAAGTACGACCCGAGCGACCCGCAGGTCCGCGAGACGTTCAACAAGTTCGCGGACGCCATCAAGGGCATCTTCCGCAAGGGCCGCGACCTGCTGGAGATGCTGTTCGAGGAGGCCAGGACGGTCGAGCAGCAGCTGGACAAGGTGGCCGGTCAGCTCAGCGCCAAGCAGTTGGAGCTGCGCCGCAACGTGGTGCTCTGCGACGAGCTCTACAAGGCCAACGAGGCGGCGATCGGTCAGCTCATCGGCGCGATCGCGGTGATGGAACTGGTACGCGACGAGGCGCTGGCCGAGGCCCGGTCGATCACCGTCACGCCGGGCGCGGTCGACGAGCGGGACCGGCAGGAGCGGCTCTCCCTGGTCACCGAATTCATCCAGGCGCTCGAGGTACGGATCAACGAGTTCCAGCAGCGCCTCTTCGTGGCCTGGTCGACCTCGCCGCAGGTGCGCAACATCCGGACGCTGAACTACGGCCTGGGCCAGCGTCTCGCGCTACTGATGAACCTGACCATCCCGACGATGAAGCTCACCATCGCCCAGTGGGCGCTGCTGTTGCAGGCCAACCAGGCCGCCGACATGCAGCAGGTGGTCGCCGACGGCGCCAACGACGTGCTTTCCGCATACGCCCGGGCGTCGCAGGCCGCCATTCCGCAGATCGCCCGGACCATCCAGACCCCGACGATCCGCCCGGAGACCCTGCTGGAGGTCGCGGAGTCGATCGACGCGCAGGCGCGCGGCATCGAGGAAGCCGTCCGGTACGGGCAGCAGAAGCGCGCCGAGGTGGTGACCGCGATCGTGAGCGCCAACCAGTCGATGACGCAGTCGGCCAACCGGCTGTCGCAGACCGTGGTCGAGCTGGTGACCCGGGCCAAGGAGCCGCTGGCGCTGCCGGCCGGGCCGCAACTGCCCGCCTCCGTTCTCGAGCAGGCGCCAGCGGTGCTCACCCCGCAGCAGTCCCAGGCGAGGTGATCGACGGGAGACGATGACCAGGGCTAGCATGTGGATCATCGATCCACATCCACCCCTGGTCGACTCCGGCCACCAGCCGAGCGAAGGGAGACGCGCGTGCGTCGAACCCCCTTATTGACCCTACTCAGTGTCGGCGTGGCCGGCGCACTGGTGCTGAGCGCGGCACCGGCATCGGCGGAAGCACCGCCTGCGGTAACCACGTCACCGGACATCGTGGTCGTCGACGGCATGACCCAACCGGTGTTCTCGCTCGCCGACGCGATCGAGGAACGGGTGTACGTGGAAACCTCGGTGGACACCGACCACGACGGCCGTCCCGACCGGGTCGCGATCGACATCTCCCGGCCCCGGGAGACCGCCACCCAGGGCTTCAAGGTGCCGGTCATCTTCGAGCACAGCCCGTACCGCAAGGGCACCTGGAACGACGTGCCGTACCCGAGTGTGCTGGTGGACGAGCTGCCGCAGAACGGCGTCACCCGCCGATCGGGGCTGCGGGGGTCCGACGTGACGATCCAGAGTGCGACGGCGAAGGCCAACCTGCCGGGCCAACTGGACGACTACTACGTGCCGCGGGGGTACGCGGTGGTGCTCGGTCAGAGCGTTGGCACCGGCGACTCGGACGGCTGCCCGACCAGCGGTGACCAGGCCGAGACGCTCGGCACCAAGGCGGTCATCGACTGGCTGAACGGACGGGCGAAGGGGTACGACGCGAACGGTGCCCCGGTCACCGCCGACTGGACCACCGGCGCGG
>NZ_JBFBAO010000244.1:0-10830 GCF_040682255.1 Micromonospora sp. NPDC051296
GTCGCCCTGGCAGTAGCGGGCGATCGTGGCGGAGTCGAGCACGTGTTTCGGTAGCCGCAGCATGAGCTGGCGGGTGCCCCAGTTCGCCAGGTACACCGGGCGCCGTCGGGCAGCATCAGCCCCGGCACGTCGGCGGTGACCTCCGGATCCTGGTCCAGCGGCACCCGGTCGCAGCTGGGCAGGTTCGCCAGCATGTCCCGTGGGCCGCCGGTCGCTGCCGGCGTACCGCCGCCGCAGGCGGCCAGCAGGGGGAGCACGGCGACGGCGGCGACGAGGGCCCGGAATCTCACCGCAGCAGGATGCCACTTCATCGCAGCACCCGCCACCGTCGGACGGCGATCAGCAGCCCGGTGATGATCACAGCGGTGATCAGCATCAGCAGGATCGTCACCAGCGAGCCGTACGCGAAGCCGGAGAACTCGAAGACCTGGTCGAAGATGTAGACCGGTAGGTACAGGGTGGCGTTGGCCGGCCGGCCGTCGGTGAGCACGTACGCCGGCACGAAGTTGACCTGCAGGGTGAGGATGATGTCCCGCACCGCCAGCAGCACCAGCACCGGCGCCAGCAGCGGCAGGGTGAGCCGGCGCAGCTGCCCGAACGGCCCGCAGCCCTCCAGCGCCGCCGCCTGGTACAGCCGGCCGTCGAGCAGCCGGCGCGCGGCGAGGACCACGATGAACCCCTCGCCGATCGGGAAGGCGAGCATCAGCACCACGCCGATGCGCGCGGTGGTCGGATCGGCGAGCCAGTTGTACCCGGCATGCCCGAACAGCCCGAGGAACTGGTTCAGCGGCCCGTACAACGGGTTGAGCACCCACAGGAAAAGCACCGCCAGCGCCACGTCCGGGATGACCGTGGGCAGGTAGACGGCGGTGCGGAACCAGCGCCCGCCGGGACGCGGGGCGGCGAGCAGCAGGCCGAGCCCCACCGCGGCGAGGAACCGCACCGGTACGGCCAGCGCCACGTGGAACAGCGACGCCTCCAGGCTGTCCAGCAGGAACCGGTCGTCGAACAGCCGGCGGACGTTCGCCAGCCCGGTGAACTGCGGGTCGCGGGTCAGTCCGGTGTGGTCGGTGAACGCGTACCCCACGTTGAGCAGCGCCGGCACCGCGACCAGCAGGGCCACCGCGATCGCGTACGGGGCGAGGAACGCCCAGCCGGTCAGCGGTGGGCGGGGGCGGCTCACCGGCGCCGTCCGGTGGCCGCGTCGAACCGGTGCAGCCGGTCGGCGCGCAGCCGTACCTCGTCGCCGGGGGCGACACCGGGGCGGGGGCCGGTGCGGACGATCAGCCGGGTGCCGTCCGGGCAGCGGGTCAGCAGGATCGCCTCGCTGCCCAGCGCCTCCACCGCCTCGACGGTCGCGGTGAGGGGCCCCGCGTCGTCGAGCGTCAGGTCCTCCGGGCGTACGCCGAGCGTCAGCGCCGGATCGCCGCCGAGCACCCCGCCGCCGGGGACCAGGTTCATCGGCGGGCTGCCGAGGAACCCGGCGACGAAGGTGTCGGCCGGCTCGTCGTACACCTGCTGGGGTGGGCCGACCTGGCGCACCCGCCCGTCGGCGAGGACGACCACCCGGTCGCCGAGGGTCATCGCCTCGTGCTGGTCGTGCGTGACGTGGATGGTGGTGGTGCGCAGCTCCCGGTGCAGGGCGAGCAGATCCGCCCGGGTGGCGAAGCGCAGCTGCGCGTCCAGGCTGGCCAGGGGCTCGTCGAGCAGGTAGACGCTGGGGTCGCGCAGCAGCGCCCGGGCCAGCGCCACCCGCTGGCGCTGGCCGCCGGACATCTGGTCGGGGTAGCGCTCCAGCAGGTCGCCGATGCCGAGCCGCTCAGCGGCGGCGCAGGCCCGCCGGTCGGCCTCGGCCCGCCGGACCCGGCGCACCCGCAGCCCGAAGGTCAGGTTGCCCAGCACGGTGAGGTGCGGAAAGAGCGCATAGTCCTGGAAGACCATCGCCACCGCGCGCCGGTGCGGCGGCACCGCGGCGACGTCCGTGCCGTCGACCAGGACCTGGCCGCCGTCGGGTCGGTCCAGCCCGGCGATCAGCCGCAGGATCGTCGACTTGCCCGACCCGGAGGGCCCGACCAGGGTGATCAGCTCCCCGGCCCGCACCTCCAGGTCGATGCCGTCGACAGCGGTGGTCTTTCCGTACGTTCGGGTCAGCGCCGCCAGCCGGATGGTGCCTCGAGGCTCGGTCACTTGCCCGCCGGCGTGAACAGTGGACGGACGGTCTCCTCCAGCACGCGCAGCCCCTCCTCCCGGTCGACCCGGCCGTAGAACACCTCCTCCAGCAGCTTGTTCGCCTCCTTCTCGACTCGAGCCCAGGTGGCGGTGCGCGGGGTGGCGCGCAGGTGCGGTTCGGCGTCGAGGAAGACCTGCGACGAGCGCGGCGGCTTGGCCGGGTCCAGGAACGCCGGCGAGCCGGCCACGTCCAGCCGGGACGGGACGGTCCGGCCCGACTCGGCGAGCGTCTGCTGCCCGCTGGCACCCATCGCGTACTCGATGAACCGCCACGCCGGCCGGTGGTCCGGCAGACCGGCGCTCATGCAGTACGCGTCGCTGTGCAGGATCGACGCCGGCACCCCGCCCGGTGCGACCGGCAGCGACGCGACGTCCCAGGTGAACCCGGTGATGGTCCGCAGGGTGGGCACGGCGACCCGGCTGCTCAGGTACATGCCGAGGGTGCCGCGCAGGAAGCGGGCCTCGCTGGACTCGCTCTGCTCCTCCGCGTCTGGCGGGACGACCCGGTGGCGCAGTTGCAGGTCGAGGAACCAGTCGACGGCCTCGCGGGCGGCCGGGTCCTCGCGCAGCGTCAGCGTGGTCGGCCGGTTCTCGTCGTCGACCAGCTCACCGCGGTTGGACCAGACGAACGGCGCGAGCCGGGCGATGGACGCCTCCACGCCGACCCCGTACCGGCCGTCGCGGGTCAGCGCCTTCCCGGCGGCCAGGAAGTCGTCCCAGGTCCAGCCGGGTGCCGGCGTGGCGACGCCGGCGGCCTGGAACAGGTCGGCGTTGTAGTAGACGACCAGCGAGGACAGGTTCTGCGGCAGGCAGGTCAGTTCCTTCCCGTCGAACCGGAAGGCGTCCAACGCGCGCGGGCTGAAGTCGCTCTCCTTGATCGCGCTGCTGGCGTCCAGGTACGACTGCGCCGGCTCGATCGCGCCCTGCCCGGCGAACTGCCCGTACCGGCGGTAGTTCATCAGGAACACGTCCGGCGGTTGGCCCCCGGCGAACGAGGTGGTGAGCCGCGCCATCAGCTCGTCCTGGGTGGCCACCGGGGACAGGGTGACGTCCATGTCCGGGTTGGCGTCGGTGAAGTCGGCGACCAGGCTGCGGTAGCCCGCGACCTCCTCGGCGTCGCCGAACAGCACCACCGTGATGCCGGGCCGGTCCGCCTTCCCGTCACCGGAGGTGCAACCGGCGGTGGCGAGTGCGACGGTGAGCAGGGCCGCGCAGGCGCGCCGCCAGGTCGGGGTCATGGTCGTCCTTTCGATCGAAGCGCCGCCAACGGGTCGTCGGCCAGCAGGACCCGCTGTGCCAGCAGGAACACCAGCACGCACGGCGCGGTGGCGACCACGCTGCCGGCCATCAGCAGCGGCCAGTCAGTGGGGTTGAGCAGCAGGAGGAACCGCAGCCCGAGGGGCCAGGTGTAGCGGTCACCGCTGGTCAGGTAGAGCAGCGGGTCGATGAAGTTGGCCCAGTGGAAGGTGAAGGCCAGCACCGCCACGGCGAGCGTCGCCGGCTTGACCTGCGGCAGCGCCAGCCGCCGCCAGATGGTGAGCCATCCGGCGCCCTCCAGCCGGGCCGCCTGCAACTGGCTGTCCGGCACGCCGCCGAAGCTCCACGCGTACAGCAGGACCAGGAACGGGCTGACGGCCAGCGCCGCCGGTGCCAGCAGCGGCAGGTACGTGTTGACGACCCCGGCCAGCCGGAACACCTCGAACCGGGTCGCCCACACGGCGGTGACCGGCACCAGCAGCAGCACCAGCAGCCCGATCAGTGCGCGCCGCCGTGCGGGGCGGGACAACAGCCGCAGCCCGAACCCGGTAAGCGAGGCGACCAGCACGGTCAGCGGCACGGCCAGCGCCACCACCAGCGCGGAGTTCGCCAGATAGCGGAACAGCGGGACCAGCTCCGGCAGGCGGGCGTACGCGGCCGTGGTGGGTTCTGCCGGCCACAGCTCCAGCGTGCGGGGCGGCGGGGAACCGGTCGGCCGCAGCGAGCCGACCACCATGAACCACAGCGGGGCGACGAAGAGCGCCGCGACGAGGGCGGGCAGAACGTACCGCCCGAGCCAGCGCCCGACCACGCACTACCCCCAATCCGGTGACGGCCCGAATCTCGGGCCCCGCCGAACCTATGGACCGCTGTGCCGCCCGGTCATCGGGCACCTGTCGAAGATCTTCATTCCGGCCTGCTACGCCTGTCGGAGCCGGTCACGCCTCCGGCCGGTGATGGCCGGTCAACCGGGCCAGCTTCAACGCCAGGTGCAGGCAGAGCCGCTCGGCGCCGTCCTTGAGGTCGGTGCCGGCGAGTTCCTCGATGCGTTGCAGGCGGTAGTAGAGCGTGGTGCGGTGCAGCCGCAGCTCGGCCGCGGTGGCGTGGGCGTTGCCCGCCAGGTCCAGGTACCGCTCCAGCGTCGCCAGCAGCGCCTGGTTGCCCGGTGCGGGCAGCAGCCGCGCCAGCCCCGGGTGGACGTCGGCCACCGTGAGCTGCTGCTCGCCGAGGCGGGCCAGCACGCGGTAGATGCCCAGGCCCGACCAGAGCACCACCCGGCCCAGCGTCGGCAGTTGCGCGCCGATCCGTGCGGCGTGCAGCGCCTCGGCGTACGACTCGACGACGTCGGCCAGGCGCGGCCTGGTCTGGCCGACCCCGACCACGGTCCGCTCCACCGAGCCGAGGCTCCGGGTGACGTGTTGCAGGTCGTCGTCGAGATGCCGGGCGGCGACCTCCGGGGTGGGCCGGCCGGCCGACGGTTCGGCGGGCAGCAGCAGCACCCCGTGGTCGTGCCGGACCAGGTGCAGCGCCTCCCGGGTGCCGGCCCGCCGTCGGGCCGCCACCAGCGACTGCTCCAGGGCGATCCGGGCCCGCTCGTCCGGCTGCCGCTGCCGGGGCGCGACGAGACGGGCGACGAGCGCGATCCGTGGCCCGTCCGCGGCGATCATCCCCGCTTCCAGCAGCGCCCGGACCGCCTGGTCGCGGGTGTCCGGGCTGTCGGCGAGCAGCGTCCACGCCGCCTCGGCCTCGCTCTGCGCGGCCAGTTCACCGAGCAGGTTCTCCCGGTACAGGGCCAGGGACAGCTCCTTGAGCAGCCCGGTCGCCGCCAGGTCGACGTCGGCCATGGTGCCGTCGGAGTCGATGAACCAGACGAACCCGAGCAGCAGGTCGTGGTGGCGCACCGGCACGCACAGCCGGGGCATCAGGTCCAGCTCCGGGCAGGCCGGCGTACGAACCGCCGCCCGGGCGTCGGCGATGCCGAAGTCGCGGAGCCAGGCGATCACCTCGGGGACGGTCTGCCGGCGCAGGATGGACGCCCGGCGGACCTCGTCCACCGGCCCGGTCTGTTCGCTGTAGACGACGACGCGCTGCCGTCGGTCCTCGATCAGGGCGGGACGGCCGGCATGGGCGGCGACGGCATCGACGATGCGTTGCAGTTCGACCCGCACCAGGCCCCCTTCCACTGAGCCAGACCACGGCGCTCGGGAACGGCTCGGCCCGGCCATCATGATCAGGATCCTGTCTACACTGGTAGAGAGCGCCCGACCAGGCCCGTCCGTTACGGATACTGGGTGTTACGGCCTCCGGCGTCGGATCTGGTGCCTAGGCTCGACGGTGATGAGCCCTTCACCCCTGCGGGTTCCGGGTGATCTGCTGGTGCACCTGCGACGGGCCCGCGACCACCTGGACCGCCACTACACCGAGGCGCTGGATCTCGCGGCCGTCGCGGCGGTCGCCGGCATCAGCAAGCACCCCAGCCAGCCCGAGCTGCAGGTGAACCTGACCGTGCCCGGGCCGCCGCTGTCGCCGGAGGTGGCCGGCATGTTCCGCCGGGCGCAGGACGAGGGCAGCCTCTTCGGCATCGGCCTGGGCGTCGACGACTGCCGCAAGACGTACGACGAGCTGCGGGCCAAGGGAGTGGAGTTCCTCCAGGAGCCGGAGGAGCGCCCGTACGGGGTGGAGGCCGTGGCCCGGGACAACTCCGGCAACTGGCTGGTGCTGGTGGAGCCGCGGGAGTCCACCCCGGCCGACTTCGACTGAGCAGATGCCTATCGGGGCGCATTCGTGGTAACCCACGCGCGACGACCCGCGACGCGCCCATGCGTCCCGACCGAGGAGTTGGCACATGACGGCCACGGTTCCCGACGTGATCGACCGTTACTACCGGGTGATCGGCGAAACGGACATCGACGCCTTCGTCGCCTGTTTCGCCGACAACGCGATCGTCGCCGACGAGGACCAGACGTACGAGGGGCCGGCAGCGATCCGCGCCTGGCGCGAGCGGACCGCCGCCGAGTTCGCCTACGACGCCGTACCGGAGCAGGTCGAGGAGGAGGCCGGCGGCAACTTCGTGGTGACCACCCTCGTCACGGGCACCTTCCCGGGCAGCCCGGTCCGGCTGCGGCACCGCTTCACGATCCGCGACGGCCTGATCGGCGCCCTGGACATCCGACCGTAGCGGAGCGGGTCCGTTACACCACCCTGCCCGTCCGACCGACCGGGCACGGCGGCGGTCAGCGCCCGGGTACTTCCATCTCGCCGAGTTCGGACCAGTCGTCTTGCGGAATCGTGAAGTTGACGATGCGGGGCGTCTCGGCGAGGTGCGGCGGCAAGGTCTGCTGCGCCTGCTTGAAGTGCTCGGACTGCACGTGCGCGGCACCGGCATCCCCGTTGCGGAACGCCTCGACCAGCACGTACTCGGTCGGGTCGTCGACGCTGCGGGACCAGTCGAACCACAGGCAGCCCGGCTCAGCGCGGGTGGCCGCAGTGAAGTCGGCGGCGATCTCCGGCCACTGGTCGGCGTGTTCGGGCAGCACCCGGAACTTCGCGGTAATGAAGATCATTTGAAGGTCTCCCGTCCCGGGTTGCCCCGCGTGGCACCGATTGCCGTTCCACCGTATCCGCCGGTGGACCGGCGTCACGGCCCGCCCCGGGTGATCAGCCGTCGGTGCAGCCGTGGGGTGTCGCCGCCTAAGGGGCGGCGAGCGTGAAGGCGATGCCGGGCGGGCATAGGGTCTGGGCGTGCCCGCTGAGCCTTTTCGCGTCGCCGCTGCCGTCTACGGCATTCTCCGTGACCGGAAGCGGGTACTGCTTATCCGCCGTTCGGCGACCGGCTACCGCGACGGTCAGCTCAGCCTGCCGGCCGGACATCTTGACGGCGGTGAGGATGCGGTCACGGGTCTCGTGCGGGAACTGCGGGAGGAACTCGGGATCGAGGCTGATCCGCAGAGCTGCCGTCTTGCACTGCTCATGCACTCCGCGCCGGAGCACTCCGAAGGTCGTGAATACTTCCACCTGTTCTTCTCGGTAGATCGCTGGAGCGGCGAGCCGTTCATCGCCGAGCCCGGCAAATGCAGCGAGCTGTGCTGGGTGGAGGCTTCGGCGCTGCCGTCGGACCTCGCCGACTACGTGACAGAAGGGCTGGCGGCAATCGCACGAGGCGACTCGTTGACATTGCGTGGATGGTGACGCGCCGGGTGCTGAGGCGGCCGCCATGCGGGCGGCCGGGCCGGGGAACCCCGGGTCCCGGCCGTCCGCGTGCTGGCCGCGGGCGAAACTACGGGTCAAGCGGCTCGATCCAGATGTTGCGGTACTGGACCGGGTCGCCGTGGTCCTGCAGCCGGATCGCGCCCGTCGCCGGACCCTCGGGCCGGCTGCCGCCGGTCAGGCCCAGGATCTCGACGTCGTCGTGCACCGTGACGCCGTTCCAGACGAGGGTGACGCGCGGGTTCTCGATTTTGTTGCCGGCCGCGTCGTAGCGGGCCTGCCGGTAGACGATGTCGTATGTCTGCCAGGTCTGCGGCGGCCGCGCCGCGTTCACGTCGGGGGCCTTCTGCTGGTAGATGGCCGCGGCGTCGTTGGTCTGCGGCGGGTCGATGCCGAACGAGTCCAGCACCTGGATCTCGTAGCGGTCCTGCAGGTACACACCGCTGTTGGCCCGTGCCTGGCCGGTCACGTCCGGCGGGTACAGCGGCAGGTTGAACTCGACGTGCAGGCGGAAGTCGCCGAATGCCTGCACCGTGCGCAGATCCCCGTTGCGTACCGTCATGGCGCCGTTGGCGACCGCCCACTCGGGCTCGCGTCCGTCGGTGTGCTGCCACTCGGTGAGGTCGCCGCCGTTGAACAGCGTGATGCGCTTGCCGTGCGGCCGGACGGCGAGCACATCGAGGTTGACGTGTCCGGAGTCCGCGGCCTCCTTGCGGTACTCGACCAGGTTGCGGCCCTTGTTCAGGGGCACGGTGGTGATGACGGTGGCCCACTCCTTCCAGGTGACGGTGGAGGGGAAGACCGTCTGTTCGATCCGTTCACCGTTGACATACAGGCTCAGTTGCTTCTGACCCGAGTAGGGGTTCGGGCCGTTGCTGTAGCGCATCGCCAGGTCGTACGTGCCGGCCTCGCGAACGTCTACGGAGATGCGGGTCGACGAGCCGTCCGAGGCGAAACCGGCGGCGAAGCCGGCACCGGAGTAGGCGGCGTGGTCGGTGGCCATGCCGACAGCGACCGTTCGGCCCTCCTCGGCCTCGAAGAACGTCTGCGGCTGCACCACTCGGCCCGGGATCTCGTTGAGCGTGTACCAGGCCTCAGTGTTCCACAGCTCCTCGCCGTCAGCGGATGAGAACGGACGCGGGGAGCGTACGTGCACCACGCGGCTCTCCTTCAGGCCCGGGATCTTCAGCTTGACGGTACGGCGGTCGCCCGACAGCTCGGCCTTGCTCACCGTGAGTGTCTCCAGCTCGAGCTTGGGCCCGCCGTACTGGCTGGTGGCGCCGTAGCGCCACTGCGTCACCTGGTACGCGTCGGCGAGCTGCTGTGCGGTCTCGGCCGACAGTGGCTTGGTGTACTCCAGCTCGAATCCGACATGCGAGGCGCGCATCTGCTTGACCTCGAAGACCGAGGTGCCGTTGGGCGAAAGCTTCTGCAGGCCGTAGGTGAGCTTGCCCTCCTGACCCCAGTTGCCGCCGGCGCCCAGGCCACCCACGTAGATCGCGCCGTCGGGGCCGAGGGTGACCTCGTTGACGCCGGCCTCCAGGCCCTGGGTGTGCCGGAAGACGGCACCCTGGTACTGCCCTTCGATCTTCTCGAGGAACACGCGCTGGAGGCCGCCGTAGGTCACATCGCCGACGACCACCTGCCCCGCGTATGGGCCCTGCTTCAGCAGCACCGGGGTGGACGGTGAGTTACCGATCTCGTTCTGCGGGAGCCAGACGATGGGACGCGTGACGGGCTTGTCGTCGAACGGGCCCGCGGGCGTCGTGTAGTGGTTGTAGAACGCGCCATCCTGGATTTCGACCAGCTTGGACGCGGGCAGCCAGCCGCCCTGGTTGTCCGTGACGAAGACCTCGCCGCGCGGCCCCCACCCGATCCCGTTGGGGGTGCGTAGCCCTCCGGCGACGTAGGTGATCTTGCCGGTCTTGGCGTTCACCTTGATCGAGGTACCACGGTTCGGCGCGGGCTGCGGCACGGTGGTGGCGCCACCGTAGTTGATTGCCACCGAGAGGTTGAGGTGGAAGTACCCGTCCCGGTAGAGCAGGCCGAACGCGAACTCGTGGAAGTTGCCGCCCCACGGCCAGGTCGCCACCGTCTTGTAGTCGTCCGCTTGGCCGTCGCCGTCGGTGTCGCGCAAGGCCGTCAGCTCGTGCTTCTGGCTGACGTAGACCGTGCCGTCGACCACCGCCACGCCTTGGGGTTCGCGGAGCCCTTCCGCGAACTTGCGGTACGTAACCTGCTCGGGCGTGGTCTGGCCGGTGACGCTCTCGACCACGTAGATCTCGCCGGTCGCGTTGTCGGTGCCGCCCCAGGTCGAGATAACCAGGTCGCCGTCGGGCCTGAAGGCCATGCCGGTGACTTGCGGCCGGAACCCCTCGGGGCGCAGGTCGGTGAGGGTGTAGCCCGGATGCACCCGGTCGAGCGGCAGGCCGTCGCCGGCCGCGTCGGTCGCGCCCTCGCAGTACTTCCACCCGGGGGCGGTGACGCGTACGACGCCGGCGTCGGTGCTCAGCGCGGCGGTCGGCACGAGCGCGAAGCCGTCGGCGCCGGGGGGCCGCCACTCGAGCCGCAGCACCTGGTCGCCGCCGTTCTCGAAGTACTCGACGAACAACGGGTGCAGACCGGCGCTCAGGGTCACCGATCCCTCTCGGGACGTCTCGGCGTGCAGGCCGTCGTGGTCGACGACGAGCTGACCGCCGATCGTGAGGCGGGACCCGTCGTCGCTGGTGAGCCGGAACGTGTAGTCGCCGTCGGTCGGCACGGCGAGGTTCGCGATGACGTGGGTGATGAATCGGTCGGACAGGCCGAACTGGTCGGTGGTGGTCCAGTTGATCTGCGGCATGAGCTTGTCGACGTTCGGCGTCTGGGCGGGCTTGAGGGTGCACAGTGCCGCCAGCGGAACGTTCATGTCGTACGAGCGCAGGGTGACGCCGGGTTCCTGCGGCGGGACGTCGGCGGGGACGGGTGCGGCCGTGGCCGAGGTGACGGGGGCGGCGGCGAGCAGGGTCGCCAGCGCGGCACCCGCAGCCGCGAGCGCGGCGCGACGGCGCCCGCGCCATCGGGTCGGTGCGGTCAAAGGTTCCTCCTGTTTGGTGGGGGCCCGGCCGTGAAGGGGCGGTGCACCTTCCTTCCCTGGAC
>NZ_JBFBAO010000245.1:0-10817 GCF_040682255.1 Micromonospora sp. NPDC051296
GGCGCCCCCCGGCGGCCCCCCCCCCGGGGGGGCCCCGTTCCGGGGGGGGGGGGGGGTAGCCCCCCCCCCCCGCCGGTGGTGTCAGTGTCCGGCCGTCGCGTACGTGGCGCAGCCGATCAGCTCCATTGACACCTGGAGGCGCTCCAGGCTGATGTTCTTGGCGATGGTGTCCTCCGGGCTGTGGTACGGCGGCTCCAGCAGCGCCGGAGACTCCTCACCTCGCCAGGAGAAGTTGGCGCTGGCGATGCCGACCTCCTGGAACGACTGGTGGTCGCTGGACCCGCGCTGGGTCACCGGGGAGATCTGCGGCTCGTAGCCGAGCCGCTGGGCAGCGGCGGTGACCTCGTCGGTGGCCCGGTTGGCCTGGCCGGTGAACGACAGCACCCAGTACCGCGTGGCCGGGTCCCAGCTGGTGGCGACCATGTCGTTGTTGTAGACGGCGACGATCCGGTCGCGCTCGGCCTGCGGCAGCTCGCGGACGTAGTAGCGCGACCCGATCAGCCCCTGCTCCTCGGAGCCCCACAGGGCGAACCGCACGGTGGCGTCGACCGGGATCGCCTTCAGCACCCGGGCCAGCTCCAGGGAGAGCACGGTGCCGGAACCGTCGTCGTTGGCACCCGGCGCGCCGATGACCGAGTCGTAGTGGGCGCAGACCATGACCACCGGGCCGTTGGGGCCCGACCGCCCAACCCGCTCGGCCAGCACGTTGTGCGAGGTCAGCCCGCGGTGCGCGGTGGTGGCGACGGTCAGCGTCAGCGGGCCGGCGGCGAGCAGCGCCCGCAGCCGGTGCTTCTGCGCCTGGGCCACCCCGACCACCGGGATCGACAGCGGCGAGCTGGCGGAGCCGGGCAGCGTGGGGGAGAACGCCGAGGCCCGGCGGGGCTCCACCAGGTCGGCCGGGAGGAAGATCACGCCGACCGCCCCGGCGGCCACGGCCCGGGCCGCCACCGCCTCGCGCTGGGACGCGACGTAGTCCACCAGCACGATCTTGCCGCTGACGTCGGCGGTGAAGTCGGCCGCCGCGCCCGCGCGGACGTCGGCCACCGACGCGGTGACGGAGGTGTCCAGCCCCGCGTGGGCGCTGCCCCCGACCTGCCAGTTCAGGTCGTTCGGCAGGCCGGCCGGCGAGCTGAGCTGGGCGAGGAACTTGTCGGCCACCGGGAACGGCTGCAGGGTCGTGTTGTAGCCGAAGTGGTCGAGCTGGCTGGCGATGTAGTGGGCGGCCCGGCGCTCCGACTCGGTGCCGCCGATGCGCGGCCCGATGTCCTCGGAGAGCACCTTCAGGTGCTCCAGGGCGCGCCGGGGGGACAGCATCGCGATGACCTTGCGGTCCTGCGGGGTGAGCTTGGGGGCGTTGACCGAGCCCGGCCGCTGGTCGTCGGCGGCCCAGGCGGGCGCGGGCAGCGCCACGACCGCGGCACCACCGAGGGCGACGGTCAGCATCCGCCGCCGGTTGAGGAAACTTTCTCCAATGGACTGGGACGAATCGTGCGGGGGTGTCACGGTGTCGTCGAGCGAAGCCAAGACGGCATCCTCCTGATTCGAGGCCATACCCGGGTGTCAGGGGTGTGAGACCCGGGTCACAGAGGCTCGAATCTATCCCGCGAGCTGCCGTTTCTCAAGATCAGGGGATCAGTAGGCGGCAGTGAAGCGCATATTCCGGAAACGCGGTTTTTCAATCTCGTCGATTACCGCGACGGCGAGATCCTCGTAACTGAGCACGCTCCGGCCATCGGCATCGGTCACCGGCTGGTCGGTGCCGGTGCGGTATCTCCCGGTGCGTTCGCCCGGATGGAACTCCAGCGGCGGCGGGGAGACGTACGTCCAGCTCACCCCGTCGGCCGACGAGCGGTAGAGATCCAGCGCCGCCGCCTGGCCCAACGCCGCGTCCCGGTACTCCGGTGGGAAGTCGGGCTCGTCCACCAACCGTCCGCCGGTCGGCGTGAGCAGGGTGGCGCCGCCACCGACGTGGATCACGCGGGGCGCGGCCGGCATCGACTGCAACGCGTCGAGCAGGGCCCGCGCCGCGTCGGGCCACAGCGTGTGGTCACCGCCGCCGATCGCCACCACCAGCGCGTCCGCCTCCGGCGCCAGCTCCCGCACGCTGCGCTCGCTGGTGGCGTCACCGGTCACCACCCGGACCCCGGCCGGCAGGTACGAGGTGGCCTCCGGCCGGCGCACCGCGGCGACGACCCGGTGCCCCCGGTTGTACGCCTCCGCGACGATCCGCGAGCCCGCGGTGCCGCCCGCCCCGAACACGACTATGTCGCTCACGGTCCCAGGCTATGGACCGACCCCGCCGGCCGTCGGCGGAACGGCGATCCGGGCTCTCAGTCGACCAGCGCGGAGTAGACCAGCTGGCGCAGCTGCGGGCGGATCGGCCAGGTGCTCGACGGCATCAACTGGGTGAAGAACATCGCGGTGATCTGCTCAGCCGGGTCGACCCAGAACGCGGTGCTGGCCACCCCGCCCCAGTAGTACTCCCCGACGCTGCTCGGCACCCGGCTGGGGATCGGGTCGTCCACCACCGCGAAGCCGAGGCCGAACCCGATCCCGTCCAGGGTCGTCTCGGCGAACCCGCCGGTGGACAGGGTGCCCAGATCCTGCCCGCCGGGCAGGTGGTTGCGGGTCATGAAACGCACCGTGCGGGGACCGAGCAGGCGTACCCCGTCCAGCTCGCCGCCGCGCAGCAGCAGCTGGGTGAACCGGTGGTAGTCGGCGGCCGACGAGATCAGCCCGCCGCCGCCGGAGAGCAGCGCCGGCTTCTCGTACGCCAACCCGCCGAGCGCGTCGTGGCGCACCGCGCGGCCGGTCGCCGGGTCCGGCACGTACAGCGCGGCGAGCCGGGCGGCGTCGGCGCCGTCGACGTACCAGCGGGTGTCGGCCATGTCGAGCGGGCGCAGGATCCGCTCGGTGAAGAAGGTGTCCAGGCTCTGCCCGGAGACCACCTCGATCAGCCGGCCGAGCACGTCGCTGGCGACCGAGTAGCCCCAGGCGGTGCCGGGCTGGAACAGCAGCGGCAGCTCGCCGAAGGCCCGGCAGGCCGTGGCCAGGTCGACGTCCGCGGGCGGGTACAGGTCGTAGCCGGCGGCCCGGTACAGGCCGTCGACCACCGAGGTCTGCATGAAGCCGTATGTCAGCCCGGCGGTGTGGGTGAGCAGGTGCCAGACCCGGATCGGCTCGACCGCCGGCACCGTGTACGGCTTGAGCGTCGACCCCTTCGAGTAGACCCGCATGTCGGCGAACTCGGGCAGCCACCGGCCGACCTCGTCGGTCAGCTCGAAGTGGCCCTCCTCCCAGAGCATCATCGCGGCCAGCGAGGTGATCGGCTTGGTCATCGAGTAGATCCGCCAGAGGGTGTCCGCCTCGACCGGCGCGCCGGCCTCCCGGTCCCGCAGCCCGTACGCCGAGCTGTGCGCGATCTCGCCGCGCCGGGTGACGACCACCTGGAACCCGGCCAACCGGCCGTCGTCGACGTACCGGCCGAAGTGCTCGTCGATCCGGGCCAACCGCGCCGGATCGAAGCCGACCTGCCGCGGGTCGATGCTGCCTGCCATGCTCACCCGACCGAACCTACCGGCCGGTACGCGCGTCCGGAAGGCATGGGTGTCGGTGCCGATGATTAGCCTTCCTACATGCCGGAGCCGATCGAGGACGTCACCTTCCACGACGAGGACTGGTACGCGGAGGACCTGACCGACCGGCACTACGTCCGCTGCACCTTCCGCCGGGTCGACCTGACCGAGGCGACCAGCCGCGGTGCCGTCTTCGACGGCTGCACCTTCGGCGACGTGCTGTTCAACGTCTCCCGGCACACCGACTCGGCCTTCACCCGCTGCGTGTTCACCCGGTGCAACCTGTTCGAGGCGGCGTTCACCGGCTGCAAGCTGGTGGGCAGCACGTTCGACCGGTGCGACCTGCGTCCGCTGACCGTCGACGGGGGAGACTGGTCGTTCGTCACCCTCACCGGGGCCGATCTGCGCGGCGCCCGGCTCACCGGCGTACGGATGCGCGAGACCGACCTGGCCGGTGTCGACCTGACCGGGGCGGCGGTGCGCGGGGTCGACCTGTCCGATGTGCAGTGGCGCGGTGCCCGGCTGTCCGGTGCGGATCTTCGCGGCAGCGACCTGACCGGGCTGGATCCGACGGCTGTGCAGCGTGCCGGGGCCGTCATCGACGCCGTGCAGGCCGTGGCCCTCGCCCATGCCCTCGGCTTCGACGTCCGCGGCTGACGGGCTCGCTCGGAAGCCTTCCCGGGTTCGCGCCGTCTCCGCTAAGCGACAAACTGGACACACCAATCCGCCCGACTAGCGCGGAAGGTCCCTTCAATGCGAATCTGAGGCGGCCCCACAACCGGGTCGAGTCCGCCGGCGCGAGGCCGGTCCGGCAGAAGTGGAGAGTCGGTGGCGGAGGAAGAACCCGCACGGGCCAGCACCTCGGCGTCCCGCCCCACCCGGCCAGTCGGCCACGGTGGTTCAGCCCGGCACCGCTCGGGGACGAGCCACCGGCACATGCCGGGCCCGGAGGGCGAGACCCGCTCCGCCGCCCGGCGGCTCGTCCGGGTCCGTCGGCGGCGCCGCTACGCGGTGGAGACGGTCGCTGCCCTCGCCGGCCTGCTGGCCCTGGTCGCGTACGTGAACTGGTCGTCGGAGCCCAGCCCGGAGGAGCAGGCGGAGTCGGACGGCCTGCCGGCGGTGGTCGAGCGGCCGAGCCTGCCCAGCCGCGAGCCTGCCGCTCCGGCCGTACCGGGGCTGCGGCCCCGCGAGCGTACGCCGAGCCCCAGCCCGACCCCCAGTCCCACCATCGCGCCGGCGCCTCCGGCGGCGCCGTTGGTGCTCACCGTCGGCCGGTCGGACATCCCGGCGACCGTGGACCTGACCGAGGCGGGCCGGCGGGACTGGGTGCACTGGGGGCTGGGCGGCGCCGGGGCGACGGTACGCAAGCGCGACGGCTCCGCCGAGATCCGCGACCTGGGCGGCCAGGGCGAGCGGGGCGGCTGGGACGGCAACCAGGAGCTGTTCCGGTGGCGTGACGGCGCGCCGGCGAAGTCCGCCGACGACACGCCCGACGGGGTCTACACCTGCGGCGTGGGCAGTGGTTTCAGCCTCGCCGTGGTGTCCGACGGTAAGCCGCGCACCGCCACCGTCTACCTGGGAGTGTGGATGGCTCGGGGCCGGCTGGACGCGCGGTTGAGCGGCGGCGGCCCCAGCCGGACGCTGCGGTTGGAGGAACGGCACACCAGCCAGTCCACCAGGGCGACCATCCGGTTCGAGGCGCCGAAGGGGTCACGCCTGCTGCTCACCTGGACGGTGGAGGAGATCTACACCCCGCACTGCGGCAACGTCGGCCTACAGGCGGTCGCGCTGCGCTGACCGACCCGCCGACCACGCCGGCCGGCAGTGCCGGCGGCGGGTGCCGGCGTTGAACGGCCCGGCGAGCCCGGTCCGGAGTAGCGTGATCGGCGATCGACCCACGATCCGGGAGGACCGATGAGCACGGGCGAACAGGTGCTGGACAGCCCTTCGGGCTGGGTGGCCGAGCACATCAACCGGTACGTCGACACCGACGGTGCCGAGGGGCACGAGTGGCGGCCGGGCGTGTTCACGCTGCTGCTGACCACGCGCGGCCGGCGCAGCGGCAAACTGCGGCGTACCGCGTTGATCTACGGCCGGGACGGCGACGCGTACCTGGTGGTCGGCTCTCAGGGTGGTGATCCTCGGCACCCGGCCTGGTACCTCAACCTGCTGGCCGAGCCGGAGGTGCAGGTGCAGGTCGGCGCCGAACGGTTCACCGCACGGGCCCGGACCGCCACGGCCGAGGAGAAGCCCCGGCTGTGGGCCACCATGACCGGCATCTGGCCGGCGTACGACGACTACCAGGCGAAGACCGACCGGGACATTCCGGTGGTGCTACTGGAACGGGTCTGAGTTGCGGGCGCAGGGCGCCGGCTGAGTTGCGGGCGCAGGGCGCCGGCTGAGTGGCCGGGACAGTTTGTCCGTCGTCTCAGGTTCGGCGGACCGTAACGTCCTGCTGTCCGTATTCGACTGTCCTGTGTGGAGGCCAGGCCGATGAACAGCAGGAGTACCGCCCGTTCGTTCCCACTCACCGGCGAGTCGGCCGGGGTGACGTTGCGGGAGATCCCGCTGCCGCCGTACGTGACCGCCGAGGACGCCCAATTCGCCGTCCGGGCCGTGGTGGTGCACGCGCCATGGAGGTGGTCCGGCGGAACGGTCTGCCGCAACGACGCCAGCCCGCACCCCTGCCGGCTGCACCGGTGGGGCACCCGGGTCCTCGCGCTGCGCGGTCTGCACGCCGCCGACATCGCCGCGCTGATCGAGCGAGGTGACCCCGCCGCGCCACTCCCGCCCCGCTCCACCGCCTGAGGGGAACCGAGTCGGGTACCCGTTCGAAGCGCCGTCATGCCTACCAATCGCAACGATGGTGCTCTATTTGACGGATCCCGCGACAGCGTGCACCGTGGGCATTGGAGGGGCCCTGAGCTGCCCCGACGGGACGGTGGTGGCCACCGCCGGGCGGTAGGCGCCAAGGTGGCCAGCGCGACGCACCACCGTCACCGCCACCTGTGCCGGTGCGCGGGCCGAGTCCGGCCCGCCCGCGGATCCGCAAATCGACGCATCCGCACCGGGAGCCGAGAACCCACGAGGAGTCCCGTCATGCTCACGATGACCGACAACGCTGTCCTGGTGATCCGTGACCTCGCCACCCAACAGGACGTCGCCGAGGGCGGCGGCGTACGCATCGCCGCGGACACCGCGGCCGGGTCGCTCAGCGTCGAACTGGTCGCCGCGCCGATCGACGGCGACCAGGTGGTGGACAACCAGGGCGCCCGGATCTTTCTCGACTCCGACGCGGCCGACCTGCTCGGCGACGCCTCGGTCGACGCCACCGTCGACGACGAGGGCATCGTGCAGTTCGGGTTCACCGAGAAGCAGTGACCGCCGGCTCAGCCGGCGCGACGGATCTCGCCGCCGCGCGGCGCACGGCCGCGCGGCGACGGCGGCGCACCGGGGCGCACAGCCCCGGCCCCGGCCGGCCGGCGTAGCGCGTCCAGCACATGGGCCAGGTGGTGCGAGGTGCTCCACGCCAGCCAGTTGGTCGTCGACCCGGCGCCGGCACCCCGTCGCGCCCGGCGCAGAATTTCGTGGTCGCCCCAGGAGTAGCTCGCGCCCGCCGCCGGCCAGTGCGGCGCCGACACCAGGGTGCGGCACAGGTCGGCCACCCGCTCGTCGCCGCGCCCACCCCGGCGCGACCAGCGGTAGACCCACCAGGCGCCGTCACCGGTGTAGCGGACGGTCGGCAGCCGGTCGCCGGCCGGCTCGGTACCCGGCACCGCCGAGGCGACGCCGTAGTCACCGAACCCGACACCGAGGCCGGCCAGCCGCTGCCAGAGCAGCCAGTCCCACCGATCAAGGCGGACCGGCTCGTCGGCGGGCAGCCGGGACAGTGCCGGCGGCATCCCGCCGGCCACCACGCTGACCGAACGCCACGCGTGCCGTCGAGCCCAGTCCAGCACCCGCCGGGCCCGTGGCTCGGTTTCCCGTACGTCCGCCGGGCAACACACGTCACCGCAGTCGACCAGCAGGTCGCACTGCTCGGGGGCCAGCCGGGCGTACCGCCAGATCCGTTCCATCGCCGTGGTGGTGGCGTCGGGGCCGGCCCGGTCCTGGCCGATCCGTAGCCGCACCACGGCGCACCCGGTGTGCGCCCGCGCCGCGGCCCCGTGTGCCGCCAGCCGCCGCTCGTTGTCCGCTGGGCTGATCACCGGCACCACCGGTACGCCCCAGCGGGCCAACTCTGATTCGGCAACGTCGGGCAGGGCGCTGGCATCGACGGCCGGGACGAGGCCCGGCGGCAACCGGCGGAGGGCGTCCACCACGGAACCGTCTGTAGTGGACAGGGACAGAATCGGGGCGAGCATCGGGGCGTGGGCGCTGTCGAGGTGGCCGAGCGCCTCCAGCTCGCCCCGCCGGGCGGCGAGGATCGGGCGGTAGACCGGTTCCGCCGCCCGGCCCATGTGGGCGGGCACCATAATTCAATGTAGCTTAGCGTTTTAAAGGGGAATCCCGGCCCTTTCCATCCCAGCCCGACTCGACACCTTCGCGTGTTTCGCACCAATCAACCCGTTTGCGCTGCTGAGATCACCCCAGTGGGCGAGTAGGTGGATGTGGTCGTGTTCGCCGTGGACGTTCGGCAGTTCCGCGCCCCGCAGATCCGCGCCGAGTTTGGCGGATACGTCGCCGTGGTCTGCCTGTATCGGGCGGGCCCGGGGGTCGTTGAGTACGTCCCGCCGGTACTTGGTGAGGAGAACAAGATGTACGTGCAGGGTGTGGACGACGCTGCTGCGGCGGCGTACATCCGGGTCCGGGGCCCGTCGGGGTGACAGGGGTGACGGTAGTCTGTGGACGGTGAAGATTGTTGTGCAGGTGCGTCTGTTCCCCGATGCCGGCCAGGAGTCGGCGTTGCGGGACACGCTGAGCCTGTGCAACCACGCCGCGAATGTGGTCTCCGGCGAGGCGTACCGGTTTCGGGCGTTCGGCAAGCAGGCGCTGCAGCGACTCACCTACGGGCGGTTGAAAGGCATGGGGTTGTCGGCCCAGCCAGCGATCCACGTCGCCCGCAAGGTCGCTGGCGCGTACGCCACCCTGAAAGCCAACATCCGCGCAGGCAACCTGGGCAAAGCGGGATCACAGCGTCGCCGTGAGGCTGAGGCGAAGCCGATCGGGTTCCGCCGCGACGCGGCGCAGCCGTTCGACGACCGGTGCCTGTCGTGGCAGCTCGCCGACCGCACGGTGTCGATCTGGGCTGTCGGCGGCCGGTTGAACCGAGTTCGGTTCGGCTGCTCCGAGCAGCAGTACGCCACGCTGGTGGCGCACCGGCGGGGCGAGTCCGACCTGGTGTGCCGTGACGGCAGGTGGTTTCTGTACGCCACCTGCGACATCCCTGACGTCGAGGTGACAGCACCTGACGGATTTCTCGGTGTGGACCTGGGCATCGCGAACCTCGCCACCACCAGCGACGGCACCCGACACTGCGGCAAGGGCCTGAACCGGGTCCGGCATCGTAGCCAGCGGCTACGGGCCAAGCTCCAGCGCATCGGGACCAAGTCGGCCAAGCGGCTGTTGAAGGCCCGCCGCCGCAAGGAGGCCCGGTTCGCCGCCGACACCAACCATCGCATCGCCAAGCAGATCGTGACCGAGGCCGAACGCACCGGCCGCGGCATCGCCCTGGAGAACCTCACGGGCATCCGCGACCGGGTACGGCTCCGACGGCCCCAGCGGGTCACCCTGCACTCGTGGGCGTTCCACCAACTCGGCCAGTTCATCGCCTACAAGGCGACACGATCCGGAGTGGCGCTCGTCTATGTCGATCCGGCGTACACCTCGCAGGGCTGTTCCGCCTGCGGGCATTTCGCCAGAGCCAACCGCCCTAACCAATCCACCTTCCGGTGCATGTCGTGCGGCTTCGCTGAGCACGCCGACGTGAACGCAGCCCGCAACATCGCCACACGCGGTGCTACGGGCTGGGCAGCAGTCAGCCTGCCGAACGCGGCGTGACCGATGCAGCCAGCATCGAGCACGATCTGCAAGCTCGGCCCTTCAGGGCACCTTCACGGCCGAGAAGCTGACTGTAGCCAGACGATCCAGAGCGGAATTCCCCTGACAGCTGTCAGCTCCCTGACTATCGTCACCGCGTGCCCGACGCCCTGACGCGATACCGGTCTCCCGACGAGGACAGCGCTCGCTGGCAGGGCTTCGCCGCCCGCCCCGGTGACATCGTGATCAGCACCCGCTCGAAGAGCGGGACGACCTGGATGCAGATGATCTGTGCGCTGCTGGTGCTGCGCACCCCGGATCTGCCGGCTCCACTGAGCGAGCTGTCGCCCTGGCTGGACTGGCTGGCCGAACCGTCGACGGAGGTGTACCGGCGGCTGGCCGCCCAGCGGCACCGCCGCTTCATCAAGACCCACACTCCGCTGGACGGCGTCCCGGCCGATCCCCGGGTGCACTACATCGTGGTGGCGCGCCACCCGTTGGACATGGCGGTCTCCCTGCACCATCAGGGCGCGAACCTGGACCGGAGCCGCCTCGCCGAGCTGACCGGCCAGCCCGGGGCACCGGAGCCGGACGGGCCCCCGCCGTCGGTCGAGCAGGCACTCGTCCGCTGGATCGACGCGGATCCCGACCCGCGTGCGGAGCTGGACTCGCTGCCGGGCGTCATGTGGCACCTGCGGGACGCGTGGGCCCGACGGCACCGGCCCAACGTCCACCTCGTCCACTACGACGACCTGTCCGCCGACCTGACCGGGCAGATGCACCGCCTCGCCGAGCTGTTGGACCTCGACCCACCCGGTCCGGACCTGGTCGAGGCCGCCACCTTCGACCGGATGCGGGCCCGCGCCGACCGGCTCGCACCCGACCCGGCGGGGGTGTTCAAGGACCGGCGGGCCTTCTTCCGCAACGGCCGCTCCGGCCAGGGCAGCGCCCTGCTCGACGGCGCGGCCCGGGTCCGCTACCGGGCCCGGGCCGCCGCGTTGGCCCCGCCCGACCTGCTCGCCTGGCTGCACCGCGACCACTGACCGCGACGTGACCGCGCCCCGGCGCGGCGGGTGCCGTGCCGGGGCGCGTCGGGTGGGCCGTCACCGGCCGGTGTGCGTCCGGTCAGTCGTCGTACCGGTCGTCGTCATCGTCGTCGACCGGCTCCTGCTCGGCCTTGACCACCGCGCCGGTCTCCCGGTCGATGTCGATCTCGTGCTCGGTGCCGCCCTTGATGATCTCGACCTCCCAGACCGGCCGGCC
>NZ_JBFBAO010000246.1:0-10739 GCF_040682255.1 Micromonospora sp. NPDC051296
GCGATCGTCGCGGAGCCTCTCCTCGGCGTCTACAAGGGGCATGTGGGCAGCGGTCAGCTCGATCCGCGGAGCGACTGCGCCGATCGTGTTCGAGCTGGACTCAGCCCTGGCGGCTCTTCCACTGCGGGTTGGCGCGGTTCACCACGACCACCCGGCCGCGCCGGCGAACCACCACCGAACCCGGCTTCTGCTTCAGTGACCGCAGCGAGGTGCGTACCTTCATGTCTGTCTCTCCTCGGCTCGGGTCCTGCCTCGTGCCGTACGCAGGAAGAAACACCGATCCGGGCGGCGGGATTCCCAAGGCGAGGTCGAGGCGGGCTGGCGGCGGCGCGACCGAGCGGGGATGATCGAGTTCGTCGCGAGGAAGTTTCCGGACTATGAAGAGGATCGGACACCGATGACTCCGGCACAGCTGCGCGCCTACGTCGCGGTGGTCCGGATGGGCTCCGTCAAACACGCCGCCGCGCAGCTCGAGGTCTCCGAGTCGGCCGTCTCGTTGCACATCGCACAGTTACGCAAGGAGTTCGGGGACCAGTTGTTCACCCGAACGGCGGCCGGCCTCGCGTTCACCCCCGGTGGGCTGCGGCTGGCCAGCCGCGCGACCGAACTGCTGGGCCTGCAGGACCGTACGGTGGTGGAGGTGAACGCCGCGGCACGCGGTCGCCGGCTGCTGCGGGTCGCCGCCTCCAGCCTGTTCGCCGAGCTCGCCGCGCCGGGGCTGATCGAGCTGTTCACGAAGCGCGCCGCTGACCTGGACGTCGAGCTGAGTGTGCGCAACCCGGGCTCGTTCGAGACGCTGCTGCTGACCCGCGCCGCCGACATCGCGATCGGGCCGCAGCCGCCAGTCGTGGACCGAGCGATCGCCGCCCGGCCGGTGATGAACTACCGGCTCGTGATCGTCGTCGCGCCGGACCATCCGCTGGCCGGCGTGCGGGCCTCGGCGGCGCAACTGCGCGAGCAGACCTGGCTGCTCGGGCCGTCGGCGGCCACCGACCTGGGCGCGGTCCAGGCGATGCTGCGCCGACTCGCCGTACCCGACGACCGGCAACAGATCTTCCAGAGCCACGCGGCCGCGCTGGGCGAGGCGAAACGGGGCAAGGGCGTCGCGCCGGCGTTGTCGTTCACCGTCGCACCGGAGGTCCGCGGCGGCGATCTCCTGCTGCTGGCCGGCCCGCACACGACGTCCGAGGCGGTCTGGCATTCGCTGGTGCTCACCAACCCGGGCGCACCGTCGGCGGCGGCCGAGCTGTCGCGGTTCGCCTCGACGTCGCGGGCGATTCAGGCGATGATGCGCGGCGCGGGCGTCAGCGTCGGCCACTTCAAGCCGGCGGTCCATGTGACGCTCTGGAGCTGACCGGCGGCGTCCAGCAGGTCTTGGAACGTCCCGGCCGGCAACAGCCGGTCGCAGTGGGGCAACGCGGCGGCCATGCCCGCCACCCGGGGCACGAAGCCGGGCACACCGGCCCGCGGATTCAACCAGATGATCCGGTGCGCACGGCGGCGCAGCCGCCCCATCGCGGCGGCGAGTGCGCCCGGTGGGTCGCTGTCCCAGCCGTCCGAGCCGATCACCACCACCGACCCGCGGACCGCGTCGCCGTGATGGGAGGCGAGGAGAGCCCGCAGGTTCGTGGCGATCCGGGTACCGCCGAACCGGTCGGTCACGGCCGCGCTGGCCTGCGCGACCGCCTCGACCGGCGAGGTGCGGCGCAGCGCGACGGTGAGCCGGGTCAGCGTCGTCGCGAACGCGAACACCTCGGCGTCGGCGACCGTCGCGAACGCCCGCATCAGGTGCAGGTACGCCGTCGCCTGCGCCCGCATCGACTCGCTGACGTCGCAGAGCAGCACGACCCGGCGCGGTCGGCGCACCGGCCGCTCGCGAACCACCTCGACGGGTTCCCAGGCGGTACGGCGGGCCCGGGCGACCGTCGGCCGCAGCGCGATCCGACGTCCGGCCGGGCTGACGGCGTGCCGCCTGGTGCGTCGCGTCGGCCAGCCGGCCACGGCCGCGTGCAGGGCGTCGCCGAGCAGCGCGACCTGCTCCCCGTCGAGTTCCTCGAACGGCCGGTCGGCGAGCCCGGCGAGAGCGGCGGGACGCCGCTCGGGAAGCCGCAACCCGGCGTCGGACTCCCCCGCCTCGGCGACGGCCGGTGGCAGCGTCGCCCACGGCAGCCCGCCACCGGAGCCCGGGTCGGCGGTGTCCGCCGGCACCGGCACGTGCACGTCGTCACGGCGACCGGGCGGGGCCGCTGACCGGGTCAGTGGCAGCGGCGGCGCGTCGGCGAAGACGGCGGCGAACACCCGGTCGAAGGCGGCGAGGTCGGCGTGCCGCCGGACCAGGCTGATCCGGGCGGTCCAGTAGAGCGCGGGCAGCTCCACGGGTGGGTCGACGGCGAGCACCCGGACGAAGTCGTCGACCTGGGTCAGCCCCGCCGGGACGCCCGCGCGCCGCAACCGGTCGGCGAGCGCCACCGCGAACGCGGCGCGGTCGACCCCGCGCAGCAGGGCGGAGGTCACCGCTGCGCGACCAGCCAGGCGATCACCGCGCCGACCACGACGAGCCCGACGAGCACCGGCACGACCCGCTTGGTTATCGACCCGCCGGCGACGCTGAGCAGGTCCAGCGCCTCAGCTTCGGCCGCAGGCGTGGGCTCGGCGGCGGTGCCGGGCGTGGTCACGGCCGGCGCGGTGGCGGCGGTGGTGGCTGGTGCGACGGGTGTGGTCTCGACGGCGGCGCCGGCCGCGGTCAGGCCGGGCGCTGCGGCGGGCGGTGGGGTGGCGGCGGGCGGTGGGGTGGCGGCGGGCGGTGGGGTGGCGGCCTCCTCGGCCGCCAGCTTGGCTTCGAGGTTGGCGACGAACTGGGCGAGCAGCTTGCCCGACACCTCCTTGATCATGCCGCTGCCGAACTGGGCCAGCTTGCCCGAGATCTTCAGGTCGGTGTCCACGCTCACCAGCGTCCGGTCGCCGTCCGGACGGAGCTGGGCGGTGATCAGTGCGGCGGCGTTGGCCGCCGAGCGGGCGTCGCGGCCCTTCGCGTCGATCACGGCGCGGTACTGCGTGTCGTCCTTCTCGACGAACCGCGCGGTACCCGCGAACTCGGAGATGACGGGTCCGACCTTGACCTTCACCCTGCCCTTGTGGACGTCGCCGTCGACGCCGGTGAGCTGGGCGCCCGGCAGGCAGGGCGCGATCCCTTCGAGGTCGGTGAGGACCGCCCAGGCCCGCTCGATCGGGACGTCGACGGCGAACTCGTTAGTGATCTTCATCGTTGACTCTCCTGGTGGGTGCCGAGCGCGGCGGCGACGGCGGCCCGGTCGTCGGGGGTCTTCGCGATGGTGCCGACGGTCCGCAGGACGTCGTCGCCGGCAAGGTCGGTGGCACCCAGTACGGACAGCGCGGCGACCCAGTCGATGACCTCGGCCATCCCCGGCGCCTTGTCCAGTTCCAGGTCGCGTACGCCGCCGACGAACTCCGTGGCCGTGCGGATCAGCGGCTCGGCCGCGCCCGGCACCGCCCGGCGGACGATCTCGGCCGCCCGGCCCGGCTCCGGGAACTCGATCCAGTGGTACAGGCAGCGGCGGCGTAGCGCGTCGTGCAGTTCCCGGCTGCGGTTGGAGGTGAGCACGACGATCGGCGGTGTGCTCGCGGTGTACGTGCCGAGTTCCGGGATGGTGATGCCGGACTCGCCGAGGAACTCGAACAGCAGCGCCTCGAACTCGTCGTCGGCGCGGTCGATCTCGTCGATCAGCAGCACCGGCGGGACCGGCCCCGGATGGCGTACGGCCCGCAGGATCGGCCGCTCCTGGAGGAACTCGGCGCTGAACAGGTCCGCGTCGGTGAGGTGCGCGTGCTGCGCCTCGGCGAGGCGGATCGCGAGCAGTTGCCGCTGGTAGTTCCACTCGTAGAGCGCCTCGCCGGCGGTCAGGCCCTCGTAGCACTGCAGCCGGATCAGCGTGGTGTCCAGCGCCCGGGCCAGGGCCTTGGCGGCGGCGGTCTTGCCGACGCCGGGTTCGCCCTCCAGCAGCAGCGGCTTGCCGAGCTTCACGGCCAGGAAGAGCGCCATCGCCATGCCCTCGTCGGCCAGGTAGTCAACGGCGTCGAGACGGCGGGCGACGTCGAGGGGATCCTTCACGGCGCCTCGCCCGCCAGCAGCCGCTCGTAGTCGGCGCGGGTGTCCACGTCGATCGGCACCGGCCCGTCGGCGGGCACCTCGGTGACCGGGTGGCGGCCGGAGTGCAGCAGCTTCCACACCGCCTTGTCGCCGTGCAGGCCGTGCAGCTCGGGAAAGACCTCGCAGCCGAACCGGAACGGATGCCCCAGCCCGTCGGCGTACCGGCACACGGCCAGCGCGGTGTCTGCCGAGGCGACCCGCCGCACGTCGGCGGTGCGGACGCCGGGTTGGTCGCCGAGCAGCAGCACGAGCCCGCCGGCGCGCGGGTCGACCAGCTTGACCGCCGTGCTGATCGACGAGCCGCAGCCGGTGCTGAAGTCGGGGTTCTCGACGATCTGGACCCCGGTGAGGTCCACCCGGTCGCGGACCCGGTCCGCGGCACCGCCCAGCGTCACCAGCAGCTGGTCGAATCCGCACGAGCGGGCCAACTCCAGGGTGGCGTCGAGCAGGGTCCGCCCACGGTACGGCAGCAGCTGCTTGGCCTCGCCGAGGCGCACGGACGCCCCGGCGGCGAGCACCAGACCGGTCACGAACACGGCTACACCGCCGTGAAGCTCGCGAGGCAGCCGGGGCAGCAGAACCAGTGGTCCTGCCCGTCGACGCGGACGTGCGGCGTGTCCGGTGCGACCGTCACGGTCATTCCGCACACCGGGTCGACGGCCTGGCGCGGCCGGGCCGCGGGCGTGGTCGCGGCTGGGGCCAGGCCGTCGCACCTGACGGCCCGGACCACCTCGGCCAGGATGGACAGGGCGATCTCCGGCGGGGTACGCGCCCCGATGTCCAGCCCGGCCGGCGAGTGGACGCGGGCGCGTTCGGCGTCGGTCAGCCGCAGCTCGTCGAGCAGGGCGGCGGCGCGCTTGCGGCTGGCGACCAGCGCGATGAAGCCCACGCCGGCGTCGAGCGCGGCCCGGATCGCGTCCTGCTCGCCCTTGCCGAGGCCGGCCACCACGACCGCGGTTGCCCCGGCGTAGTCGCCGGTCGCGGCCACCTCGAAGTCGAGGAACCCGGCCAGCGTCGCCACCGCGGCGCTGATCGGGGTGCCGCCGGCCACCCCCAGCACCGGTGCGGGCAGCATCGGTCGCAGGAAGATCTCGATCGCGCCGCCCGAGTGGCACGGGTTGACCACCACCCGCGCGCCCGGGGTGTCGGGAAACGCGGCCGTGCCGTCCGGCAGCACCCGCAGCAGCAGCGTGTTGCCGTCGCGCAGGGTGTCCAGGGCGGCGGCGCGCACCGAACTCTCGGCACACGCCCCGCCGACGAAGCCCTCGATCGACCCGTCGCGGAGGATCACCGCGGCGTCGCCCGGCAGCGCCGACGTCGGTTCCTGGACGCGGACCACGGTGGCGTGCACGAACGGCTCACGGGCGGCGGTCAGCTCGCGGGCGCGGTCGGTGATCTTCGTCGACATCATGCCCCTCAGATCGGCGGCTGCGGGTTACCGCGCATCGCGTCCCAGACCCGGGACGGGGTCAACGGCATGTCGGCGTGCCGTACGCCGAAGGGTTTCAGGGCGTCCACCACCGCGTTGACGATCGCCGGCGGCGACCCGACGGTGGCCGACTCCCCCACCCCCTTGGCGCCGATCGGATGGTGCGGCGAGGGGGTGACGGTGTGGCCGGTCTCCCAGTCGGGCACCTCGAGCGCGGTCGGGATCAGGTAGTCCATCAGCGACGCGCCGAGGCAGTTGCCGTCCTCGTCGAACGCGATCATCTCCATCAGCGCCATGCCGACCCCGTCGGTCAGCCCGCCGTGCACCTGACCTTCGATGATCATCGGGTTGATCCGGGTACCGCAGTCGTCGACCGCGATGAACCGCCGCACCGTCACCTGCGCGGTGCCGGGATCGATGTCCACCACGCAGATGTACGCGCCGTGCGGATAGGTCAGGTTCGACGGGTTGTAGCAGATCTGTGCCTCGAGCCCGCCCTCGACGCCGTCGGGCAGGTCACCGGCACCGTGCGCGCGCAGGGCGATGTCCTGGATGGTGACGGACTTGCCCGGGTCGCCCTTGACGTGGAACGCGCCCTTCTCCCATTCCAGGTCGGCGACCGAGACCTCGAGCATGCCGGAGGCGATGATCCGCGCCTTGTCGCGGACCTTGCGGGCGACCAGCGCCGCCGCCGCTCCCGACACCGGCGTCGAGCGGCTGCCGTACGTGCCGAGGCCGAACGGCGTGTTGTCGGTGTCGCCGTGCACCACGTCGATGTCGGCCGGCGGGATGCCGATCTCCTCGGCGACGATCTGCGCGAACGTCGTCTCGTGCCCCTGGCCCTGGGACTGCACGCTCAGCCGGACCACGGCCTTGCCGGTCGGGTGCACCCGCAGCTCACAGCCGTCCGCCATGCCCAGCCCGAGGATGTCCATGTTCTTGCGGGGCCCGGCGCCGACGGCCTCGGTGAAGAACGAGATGCCGATGCCCATCAGCTCGCCCCGGGCCCGCTTCTCCTCCTGCTCGCGGCGCAACTCGGGGTAGCCGGCCAGCTCCATCGCCAGCCGCATGGTGGGCTCGTAGTCGCCGGAGTCGTACACCCAGCCGGTCTTCGTGGTGTACGGGAACTGCTCCGGTCGGATGAAGTTCTTCAGCCGCAGCTCGGCCGGGTCCATGCCCAGCTCGTCGGCGAGGCAGTCGACGATCCGTTCGACCAGGTAGACGGCCTCGGTGATGCGGAACGAGCAGGCGTACGCGACGCCGCCGGGCGCCTTGTTGGTGTAGACCGCGGTCATCTTGCAGTAGGCGGCCTCGATGTCGTAGCTGCCGGTGAACACGCCGAAGAAGCCGGCCGGGTACTTGACCGGGGCGGCGGTGCCGTTGAAGGCACCGTGGTCGGCGAGCACGTTGGTGCGGATGGCCAGGATCCGGCCGTCCTGGGTGGCCGCGATCTCGCCGCGCATGATGTAGTCGCGGGCAAAACCGGTGCTGATCAGGTTCTCCGACCGGTCCTCCATCCACTTCACCGGCTTGCCGGTGACGATCGAGGCGACGATGGCGCAGACGTACCCGGGATAGATGGGCACCTTGTTGCCGAACCCGCCGCCGATGTCCGGCGAGATCACCTGGATCTTGTGCTCGGGCAGACCGGCCACGATGGCGTAGAGGGTTCGGTGGGCGTGCGGCGCCTGGGTGGTGGACCAGAGCCGCAGCCTGCCCTCGACCGCGTCGAAGTCGGCGACCGCCCCGCAGGTCTCCATCGGCGCCGGGTGCACCCGGGGGTAGACGATGTCCTCGCTGACCACCACGTCCGCGCGGGCGAACACGGCCGCGGTGGCCGCCTCGTCGCCGGTCTGCCAGTCGAAGCAGTGGTTGTTCGTCTTGCCCTCGAGGTCGTCGCGGATCACCGGGGCGTCCGGCGCGAGGGCGCGGCGCGCGTCGATGACCGGGTCGAGGATGTCGTACTCGACGTCGATCAGTTCGAGCGCGTCCCGCGCGGCGTACCGGTCCTCCGCGACCACGAACGCCACTTCCTGGCCCTGGAAGCGGACCTTGTCGGTGGCGAGCACGGCCTGTACGTCGTTGGAGAGGGTCGGCATCCAGGCCAGGTTCTGCTCGGCCAGCATCGCCCCGGTCACCACCGCCTTGACCCCCGGGGACGCCTCGGCGGCGCTGGTGTCGATGCTGACGATCCGGGCGTGCGCCACCGGCGCCCGGAGAATGGCGAGGTGCAGCAGTCCGGGCAGTTGGATGTCGTCGACGTACCGGCCGCGGCCACGGACGAACCGTGGGTCCTCCTTGCGCAGCATCCGGCCGTACCCGATGGGTTTCTGGTCGTTGTCGTGGAAGGTGTCCACGCGCTCGTGCACGGTCGTCATGAGGCGCTCCCCACGGCCTGGCCGGCGTCCGCGTGCTCGCCGGCTTCGCTTGGCTGGGTCTGCTCGGGGACGCGGGCCGCGGCGGCGGCTTCGTGCACGGCGGCCCAGCGAACCGAGCGCACGATGGTGGCGTATCCCGTGCAGCGGCAGATCTGGCCCGAGATCGCCTCGCGGATCTCCGCCTCGCTCGGGTCCGGGTTCCGGTCGAGCAGCGCCCGGGCGGTCATCATCATGCCCGGCGTGCAGAAGCCGCACTGTAGGCCGTGGCACTGCATGAAGCCCTGCTGGATCGGGTCGAGTTCGCTGCCTTCGGCCAGGCCCTCGACCGTACGCACCTCGTGGCCGCCGGCCATCGCGGCGAGTACCGTGCACGACTTCACCGGCTCGCCGTCCAGCCAGACCACGCAGGTGCCGCAGTTGCTGGTGTCGCAGCCCCAGTGCGTGCCGGTCAGGCCCAGCACGTCCCGCAGGAAGTGCACCAGCAGCAGCCGGCCCTCGATCTCCCGGGTGACCTCGACGTCGTTGACGGTCATCGTGACCTGCATGCTCAGCTCCTCGCCCGCTCGGCGGCCCGGCGCAGGGCCCGCTTGGTCAGCTCGGCGGCCAGATGCCGCTTGTAGTCCGCGCTGCCGCGCTGGTCGGTGACCGGGTCGCAGCTGCCCGCCGCGATCGCCCCGGCCTGCTCGAAGAGGCTCTCGGTGGGTGCCTGGCCGCGCAGCGCCGCCGAGACCTCCGGGATGCCCGTGGTGTTCGGGCCGACCGCGGCGAGCCCCACCCGGGCGTCGGCGATCGTGCCGCCGTCGAGCCAGACCGCCGCGCCGGCCGAGACCACCGCCCAGTCGCCGGCCCGCCGCTCGACCTTCTCGTACGCGCTGCCGCCGCCCGGCCGCACCGGCAGCCGGATCTCGACGAGCATCTCCGCGTCGCCAACCGCTGTCTCGTACGGCCCGACGTGGAACTCCTCCATCGACACGACCCGTTCGGCACCGCCCGGCCCGCGAATCACACAGCTCGCGTCCAACGTCGTGCAGACCGCGGACAGGTCCTCGGACGGATCCGCCTGGCAGAGCGAGCCGCCCAGCGTGCCCCGGTTGCGTACCACCGGGTCGGCGATCACCCGCTCGGCATCGGCGAAGATCGGGAACGCCGCGGCCAGCTCGGCGGACTCGAGCAGCTCACGGTGCCGGGTGAGGGCACCGATCCGCAGCTCGTCGCGCCCCGGGCGGATGTAGCCCAGTTCCCCGTGCAGATCGTTGATGTCGATCAGATAGTCGAAGTTGGCCAGCCGCAGCTTCATCATCGGCAGCAGGCTGTGCCCGCCGGCGACCAGTCGCGCCGTGCTGCCCAGCCGCTCCAACAGGCCGATGGCCTCGTCCACAGTGGTGGCGCGCTCGTACTCGAACGGTGCCGGAACCTGCATGTCGCACCTCCGCAGTCCCGGCCGAATCTGGCCCCCGCCCATTCCAAAGTCAACGTCGACCTAAGCGAATGCTTAGGTCGACGTTGACCTGCCGCCGTACCACCCGGATCGTGCTGCCATGCGGGACATCGCCGACGGGCTGGCGGCCTGGCGCGTGGCCGGCGTCGCGTTCGCCGTGGCGACGGTCGTACGGACCTGGCGGTCGGCGCCCCGGCAGCCGGGCGCGACCATGGCGGTCTCCGCCGACGGTGAGGTCCTCGGCAGCGTCTCGGGTGGTTGCGTCGAGGGTGCGGTCTACGAACTCTGCCTGGAGTCGATCGAGACCGGTAAGGCGCGCACCGAGATCTACGGCGTCAGCGACGACGACGCGTTGGGTGTGGGCCTGACCTGCGGCGGCACGATCGAGGTGCGGGTCCAGCCGGACGTCGCGATGACCGAGCTCGATGAGGTGCTGGCTGCGATCTCGGGCGGCCGGCCGGTTGCCACGGCGTCGGCGGGGGACGCTCAGTTGGTAATCTGGCCCGACCGGGTCGCGGGCAGCCTCGGCGATCCCGACCTGGACCGCGCGGCAGCGCGGCAGGCGGCCGGGATGCTCGCGCTCGGCACCACCGGCACGGTCCACCTCGGTGCGCACGGGGAGCAGCGACGCGACGAGGTGTCGCTCTTCGTCCAGTCGTACGTGCCCCCACCCCGCATGATCGTTTTCGGAGCGATCGACTACGCCGCCGCGGTGGCCCGGATCGGCCGCTTCCTCGGCTACCACGTCACGGTCTGCGACGCCCGCCCGGTGTTCGCCACCCGCAAGCGGTTCCCGGACGCGGACGACCTCGTCGTCCAGTGGCCCCACCGGTACCTCGAGTCGACGGCCGTCGACGAGCGCACGGTGCTGTGCGTGCTGACCCACGATCCGAAGTTCGACGTGCCGCTGCTCGAAGTCGCCCTGCGCACCCCCGCGTGCTACATCGGCGCGATGGGCAGTCGCCGTACCCACTCCGACCGGCTGCGCCGGTTGCGCGAGGCCGGTGTGGACGAGGCGGCCCTGGCCCGGCTCTCCTCCCCGATCGGGCTGGACCTGGGTGCGCGTACGCCGGAGGAGACGGCCGTGGCGATCGCCGCCGAGATCATCTCCCGGTCCTGGGGTGGCACCGGCCGTCCCCTCACCGGCCTCAAGAGCCCGATCCACCGCGGTTGACCGGGCGTCGTGTCGGACCGGGTTGGTCCGCCCGTCCCTGACTTCCACCGCGCTCCACCTAATGAGTTGTGGGAGTTGGCCGGTGGGTGAGGCAGACTCCTGGTGGGTAGCCGCTGGCGGATGAGCACTTGTTCGGCCTGGGCCTGGTGTGG
>NZ_JBFBAO010000247.1:0-10676 GCF_040682255.1 Micromonospora sp. NPDC051296
ACAGCAGGTCGAGGACCGGCCTGGCGAGCCAGAGGCCGAACCCGAAGCCGACCAGGATGGCCAGCGACGCCTTGAACAGCCGGTTACGCAGCTCGCGTACGTGCTCGACGAGGGTCATCGAGCCGTCGGCGGCCCGCTCGAAGTTGCTCGGACCGCGCTTGCGGAGTCCGAAGGCCACGGTGATCGGCCCCGCTGATCAGTTGTCGCGGACGCGCTGCACCGGGTCGACGACCGGCTGCTGCACCGTGCCCTGGTACGGCTGCTGCTGCGCCTGCTGCGGAGGCTGCGGGGTGAGCGGCTGGTAGCCGGCCTGCGCGTCGGCCTTCTCGGCGAGGTCGCGGTCGTCGTCGGCCAGGCTCTTGGTCTCCGCCTTGATGATCCGCAGCGAACGGCCCAGGGAACGCGCCGCGTCGGGGAGCCGCTTCGCGCCGAAGAGCAGGATCAGCACGACCACGAGTACGGCGATGTGCCAGGGCTTGAGGGCACCCATGGGAAGCTCCAGTCGCTCTGTGTCGATGAGGGGTGTACCGCAGCCCATCGTACGTGCGTCGAGGGCCATTGCCACCCACCGGGCGGTGGTGGTTCGTCCCGGCTGGTGAAGTCTCGGCCAACTGCGACTGTCTCGTCAACCAGGCAAGTGGATCATCATGCCCGGAAAAAGGCCGCTTCACGCCCGGAACCGGATTCGCACCGCAGCACGGACCACACATCGCGCGCCATGGCCGCCGCTGCGGTGGGCGCGCTCAGCCGCCGCGCCGGGACCTGATCAGGGCGAGCCGCTGCTCGGTCGTCTCCAGCTGGCCCTGCAGGCCCTCGGCCCGCTGCTGGAGGCTCTCGGCCGCCTCGCGCAGCGAGGCCGCCTCGTCGGCCCGCAGCTTGAGCTTCAGCGCCGCCCGGCGCAGCCCAGGCAGCCGCGCCAGCACCGGGCGTACGGCCAGGGCGAGCACGACCAGCGGGACCAGCACCAGCGCGAGCACGATCCACTTCAGCACGGCCGCCAGCCTACTGCCTGTCCACCGCCGCCGCCGGGTCCGCGCCGGGCGGCACCGGCGTCGCGTACGCGTCCAGGGCCGCCACCGCCGTGTCCCGAACCTGCCCGGCCAGCTCGGCCGGGGCGAGCACGGTGACCTCCGGGCCCAGACCGAGCACGAATCGGCGGGCCCAGCCGAGGTCGGTGACCCGCAACGAGACCACCCACCGCTCGCCGTCGGCCTCGACCCGCTCACACGGGTAGTACTCGGTGATCCAGCGCTCGCCCCGACCGATCCGCAGCGTGATCAGCGGCAGGTCCGGCGACGGCCGGAACACCCCCTCGCTCAGGTCGTGCGGGCGGGCCTGCGGCGGCACCACGGCCGGCTCGTCCAACTCGGCGACCGCGTCGATCCGGTCGGCCCGGAACAGCCGCACCGCCTCGGCCCGCCGGCACCACGCCTCGACGTACGTCCGGCCGCCGACCATCAGCACCCGCAGCGGGTCGACCACGCGCTCGGTGGTCTCGTCCCGGGCCACCGTGTAGTAGGTGATGCGCAGCGCGCGCCCGCGCTCGACCGCGGCCCGCAGCTGCTCCACCCGACCGGTGTCGCCGGGCAGCCGCACCTCCACCGGGGCGGCCACCAGGTCACCGGCCGCGTCCTCGATCTTCGCGAGGGCCCGCTCGACGGCCTCCCGGTTGGCCACCCCGGGCGTCTCGGCCAGCATCCGCAGCGCCACCACCAGGGCGAGAGCCTCGTCCGGCGTGAGCCGCAACGGCCGGTCGATGCCGGCGTCGTAGGTGATGGTCACCCGGTCGCCGTCGAAGGCCATGTCGATCAGGTCACCCGGGCCGTACCCGGGCAGCCCGCACACCCACAGCAGCTCCAGATCCTCGCGCAACTGCCGCTCGGTGACGCCCAGGTCGCCGGCCGCCTCGGCGATCTCGATGCCGGGTCGGGCGAGCAGGTAGGGCACCAGGTTGAGCAGCCGGGCCAGCCGGTCGGCGGAGGTACGCGAGCCGGCCCGCGCAGCCGAGGTCATCGGGTCACCGCCAGTGCGTCGTGCCGGGTGGCGATCTCCTTGAGTCGCTGGATGACCGCCTCGCGTACCTCGGGCGGGTCGAGCACCCGCACGTCGGGGCCGTAGCCGACCAGGTGCCCGGCGAGGGAGTCGGCTTCGGCGTAGGGCAGGACCAGCCGGTCGGCCGCCGGCCCGGCGGTGACCTCCACGGCCCAGCGTCGCAGCCCGGCAGCCCGCCCAGGAGTGACCAGCACGGTCGCCCGGCCGGCCCGCTCGGTCGGGCCGGACCAACGGGCCACGTGGCTGATCAGGTCGACCCCGACCGGCGGCTGGTAGCCGCCCGCCGCGCCGGTGGCCCGGACCGGGCCGACCACGCGCGACAGCCGGAAGCAGCGGGTGGCGTCGCGGTCCAGGTCGTGGCCGACCACGTACCACCGGCCGCGCCAGCAGACCACGCCCCACGGTTGCAGCCGGCGACGGGTGGGCGCGTCCTGGTCCGGCACGCGGTAGTCGAAGCGGACCTCGCGCCGGTCCCGGGCGGCGGCGGTCAGCGGGGCGAACGCCGGGTCGACGGTGACCATCGGCTCCAGCCCGAGGGTGGCCTGCGGGTCCACGTCCACCCCGGCGGCACGTAGCTTCGCCAGCCCGGACGACGCGGCGGCGGCCAGGCCGGCGTGCTGCCACAGCCGCGCGGCGATGCCCACGGCCGCGGCCTCGTCCGGCTTGAGGGGAATGTCGGGAAGGGCATACTCCCGGCGGGCGATCCGGTACCCGGGCTCCGCATCGAAGGCGCTCGCCGTCCCGGTCTCCAGCGGTACGCCCAGCTCCCGCAGCTCGGCCTTGTCCCGTTCGAACTTGCGCTGGAACGCCTCATGCTCGCGGGCGTCGTCCGGATCGTGCTCGTAACCGGGCACGGTCGCGGCGATCTGCGCGGCGGTCAGGAACCGCCGCGTAGACAGCAGGCAGATCACCAGGTTGACCAGGCGTTCGGTGCGGCTACGCGACACCCCGTAGACGCTAGCAGCCAACGGTCCCCCCGCACGCACCCGCGCGGGCGTGCCGACCCGTGCCGCCATCCAACCCCGCCGATCTTGCAGTTTCGGTCGCCCGAACGCCCCCTTTGACAGCTTTTGCCGCGACAAAAAGTGCAAGATCGGCGGGAGGTGTGCGGGGGGCGTGGTGGGGGGTTAGCGTGCCGGGCATGGTGCGATGGCGGGCGGGGACGGTGGCGGGGCTGCGGCGGCGGTGGGCCGGGGCGGTGGAGCTGGACGTCGAGTTGGACGGCGGCGGCACCATGCGGGCGCTGGCCTATCCGGGGCTGGTCGGCGACCCCGAGCCGGGGGATCGGGTGCTGCTCAATGCGGGGGCGCTGCTGATGGGGCTGGGCACCGGCGGCTACGCCCTGGTCGTGGCGCTGCCGGACCGGTTGCCGCCGGACCCGGCGCAGGTCCTCGACACCCGCGACGCCGGCCACCTGGTCAAGGCCCGCTACACCCCGTTGCAGCCGATCCTGCTCGGCGTCGACGAGGAGGCGTCGCCGCACCACGCGGTGCTGGCCGACGCCGACGACCTGGCGGGCCTTCCCGTGGTGACCGCCGACCTGCACTCGGCGCTGCCGGCGATCCTGGCCGGGATCCGCGCCGACGCGCCGCACGCGCGGGTGGTGTACCTGCTCACCGACGGTGGGGCGTTGCCCGCGTGGTTCTCCCGCACCCTGGCTGGCCTGCGCGACGAGTTGGCCGGCACGATCAGCGTCGGGCAGGCGTTCGGCGGTGACCTGGAGGCGTCCACGCTGCACAGCGGCCTGCTCGCCGCCCGGCACGTGCTCGGCGCCGACGTGGCCGTGGTGGCGCAAGGGCCCGGCAACCTCGGCACCGGCACCCGCTGGGGCTTCTCCGGGGTGGCCGTCGGCGAGGCGGTCAACGCCGTCGCCGCGCTGGGTGGTCGGCCGGTCGGCTCGCTGCGGATCTCCGCCGCCGACCCACGCCCCCGGCACCGTGGTGTGTCGCACCACAGCCTCACCGCGTACGGCCGGGTGGCGCTGGCCCGCGCGGAGCTGGTGGTGCCCGACGGCCTGGAGCCGGCGTTGGCCGCCGACGTCGACGCCGCGCTGGCCCCGCTGGCCGGGCGGCACACCGTGGTCCGGGTGGACACCACGGGGTTGGACGCGGCGCTACGCCGCAGCCCGGTGACGCTGTCGACGATGGGACGCGGACTGGACGCCGACCACGCCTACTTCCTGGCCGCCGCCGCGGCCGGCCGGCACGCCGCCCGCCTCGCCTCGGTCATGTCGGGGGCCGAACGTTAAGAAGGGTCCCTGCTCTACCTCAGGTGGCTAGCCGTACCTCGTCGCAGTTGGCCCACGCCCCCTACGGTCGGTTGCGACAACCTTTCCATCAGTTTTACCTGTTTGGCCGTTTGATGGGTGGATTATGGGTTCACGCAGCCGCATCGACCGCCTTCAGTCGCGAACGGCAACTGCGCGCGCAACTCGTTCTGAGTCCAGTCGTAGGAACGAGCTGGTCGCTGCGGCGGCCCGCTCGCTCTGTTGCGATGTTCACACCCGGGCTTCGGCGGGTTTCGGGGCGGCGTCGAGCGGCAGGTCGCGCAGCCGGCGGATCGGGGTCGACAGATAGATGATCGGGGACAGCACGGTGAGCGCCCCGAAGATCAGCAGAGTGGTGCGGGCACCGATCGACCCGGCCAGGACGCCGGCTAGCAGACCGCCGAGCGGGATGGCACCCCAGGAGACGAACTTGACCGTGGCGATCACCCGCGACAGGAGGTCTGGCGGGCTGGCGAGCATCCGGTAAGTGCGGGTGGTCACGCTGAGCACCACCGTGGAGCCGGCGAAGATGAGGTTACCGGCGGCGAAGGCGAGGTAGGCGGCGGTGCCTGTGCCCAGCGGGATGATGAGCGCGCCGGCTACGCCGACGAAGGCCGCGATGATCAGGCCGCGTGCGGTGCCGACCCAATCGGTGAACCGGGTTGTCAGCGCTGCGCCGATGAGCGTGCCGAGGCCGTCGGCGGCGAGCAGCAGCCCGACCATGAGCGGCGACGCGTGCAGCTCACGCACCAGGTAGTACGGGAAGAGGGCCAGCATCGCGCCGCAGACGAAGTTCGTCGCGGTGGCGTCCCACATGGCCGGCCCGATGATCGGGTGTCGGAGCACGAAGTGCCAGCCCTCGCGGATCATCGTGACCATCGGTGGCCGCTCGGCCGATCGCTGCACCTGCCGGGCCGGGAGGGTGCGCAGCAGCACGGCGGAGATCAGATAGCTGACGACGTTCATGAACAGGGTCGGCACCGCACCCAGCAGCTGCACCGCGAGTCCGCCCAGAGACGGCCCGCCCAGCTGGGTGACGGCATGTGTGCCGGAGTTGAGGCTGTTGCGCGCCTGCAACTGCGCGGCCGGCACGATCTCCGGCAGGAAGGTCTGGTTCGCCACGTCGAACAGCACGTTGGCGAAGCTCACGACCAAGGCGACCGCGACCAGCTGGGCCACCGTCAGGGCGTCGAACCACCAGGCCAGGGGAACAGACGCGATGGCGAGGGCCCGGATCAGATCCAGGGCGACCTGCATGCCGCGCAGCGGCACGCGCTGCACTACCACCCCCGCCGGCAGGCTGATCAACAGGTACGCGAGATAGCCGGCCGCCGTGATCAGACCCATCTCGAAGGCCGACGCGTCCAGCACGGTCAGCGCGGTAAGCGGCAGGGCCACCCCGCCGACCGCCGAGCCGAGGTGACTGGTCGTGCTGGCGACCCACCAGCGCCCAAACACAGTAAGTTCCATAATGGAACTGACTATAATGGTGGGTGTGAGAAGAGTCGACCTCGCCGATGCGGACTGCGGCATCGCGCAATCCCTCGGCGTGCTGACCGACTGGTGGACCTTCCTACTCATCCGCGACATCGCCAGCGGCGTGACTCGCTTCGACGGCCTGCAACGTGGGCTCGGGATGAGCCGCCGCGCCCTGACCGAGCGCCTCGCCGCCCTCATCGAGCACGGCGTGCTGCACCGCCAGCGGTACACGGATCGCCCGCCGCGCTACGACTACCTGCTCACGGCCAAGGGCGAAGGTCTGCTGCCGGTGCTGATCGCGCTGCAGGAGTGGGGCGACCGGCACGTGCTCGGCGACGGGTCGCTCACCGCCACGGCGGCGGCCGGATCGGCGGAGGCCCGCCGGGTGCACGCGCTCGTCGGACGCCGACTCCCCGAGCTGACGCTGGTACGCCACGACGGCGTACCAATTCCGCCCGCTGACACGGATACCTGGACGGTGCTCTACTGCTTCCCCGGCGCGTTCGTACCCGGCGTACAGGGCCTCCCGCCGTACTGGGCGGACATCCCCGGCGCCCCCGGCTGCACGCTTGAGTCCAGCACCTATGCCGCACGGGCCGCCGATTTCGCCGCCGCAGGTGCGCGGATCCACGGGGTCAGCACTCAGCGTCCGGACCAGCTGGCTGCCTTCGCCGCGCACGCCGATCTGCCGTTCCCGCTGCTCTCCGACGCCGACGGCCGGCTCGCCGCGGCGCTGCTGCTGCCCACCTTCCGAGCCGCTGGCGCTGACCGGCTCAAGCGGGCCACGCTGCTGCTCGACCCGGCCGCGACGGTGCGCGCCGTCCAGTTCCCCGTAAGCGATCCGGCCGGCTCGGTCAGCGAGATGCTGCGCCTGGTTCGGGATCACGTTCCGGACGCCGGATAGGGCGGCCACCGAGCGAGCCACCCAGGCGTTAACAGGGGGCCCTTCTTACACCTCAGGCAAGAATGATCAAAGTGACCCAGGCGCCGACGATCAGCGCGAGGGCCAACGCCAGCACCCAGGTCGGGACGGTGTACTCGCCGCGCCGGTTGCGTTCGATCTCGGCACGGATCTTGTCGCGGCGGCGTTCGAGCCAGCCCTGCCGCTCGGTGCCCTGGCCGGGCCGGTGGGGTGGTTGAGGAATCATGGCCCGGCCAGCCTACCCGGCCCGCCGGGCGAAGGCGGGCCGGGAGCTACGGCTCACATGCTGGCGATCAGTCGCTCCACCCGCTCGTCGTACGCCCGGAACGGGTCCTTGCACAGCACGGTGCGCTGCGCCTGGTCGTTGAGCTTCAGGTGCACCCAGTCGACGGTGAAGTCGCGCCGCTTCTCCTGGGCGTGCCGGATGAACTCGCCGCGCAGCCGGGCCCGGGTGGTCTGCGGCGGCGTCTCCTTGGCCTCGAAGATCTCCGGGTCGGTGGACACTCGGTCCACCTCGCCCCGCCGCTCCAGCAGCGCGTAGAGCCCCCGGCCCCGGCGCAGGTCGTGGTAGGCGAGGTCCATCTGCGCCACCCGGGGGTGCGACAGCGGCAGGTCGTGCTTGCGCTGGTAGCGCTCGATCAGCCGCAGCTTGGTCACCCAGTCGATCTCCCGGGAGACCGGCTCCAGGTCGCCGGTCTCCACCGCCCGCAACACCCGGCCCCACAGCTCGACCACCCGCTTGGCGGTCTGGTCGCCGCCCCGGCGCTCCACGAAATCGGTCGCCTTGGCCAGGTATTCCTGCTGGATCTCCAGCGCGCTGATCTCCTTGCCCGAGGCCAGCCGCACCTTGCGCCGGCCGGTGATGTCGTGCGACACCTCCCGGATGGCCCGGATCGGGTTCTCCAGGGTGAGGTCGCGCATCACCACCCCGGCCTCGATCAGCCGCAGCACGATGTCGGCGGTGCCGACCTTCAGCAGCGTGGTGACCTCGTTCATGTTCGAATCGCCGACGATGACGTGCAGCCGGCGGTACCGCTCGGCGTCGGCGTGCGGCTCGTCGCGGGTATTGATGATCGGGCGGCTACGGGTGGTCGCCGAGGAGACGCCCTCCCAGATGTGCTCGGCCCGCTGGGAGAGGCAGTAGACCGCGCCACGCGGGGTCTGCAGCACCTTGCCCGCGCCACAGATCAGCTGCCGAGTGACCAGGAACGGAATCAGCACGTCGGCCAGCCGGCCGAACTCCCCGTGCCGGGAGACCAGGTAGTTCTCGTGGCAGCCGTAGGAGTTGCCGGCCGAGTCGGTGTTGTTCTTGAACAGGTAGATCTCGCCGGCGATGCCCTCGTCGTGCAGCCGCTTCTCCGCGTCGATGAGCAGCCCCTCCAGGATCCGCTCGCCGGCCCGGTCGTGGGCGACCAGGTCGACCACCGAGTCGCACTCCGGGGTGGCGTACTCGGGATGCGAGCCGACGTCCAGGTAGAGCCGTGCGCCGTTGCGCAGGAAGACGTTGCTCGACCGGCCCCAGGACACCACTCGGCGGAAGAGGTACCGGGCTACCTCGTCAGGGGACAGCCGCCGCTGCCCACGGTAGGTACAGGTGACGCCGTACTCGGTCTCCAGACCGAAGATTCGCCGTTCCATGATGAGACATTAGCCGTACGGAGGCCCCGTTCGTCACTGTCGCCGCACCTGAGCGCGGCACACGCAGTGGTACCCGGGTCACCCGCCACCGGGATACGGCGCGTCGCCCAGACTCGCCGTGAACTCCCGGCAGGTGGCGTACTCGGGCAGCAGGCCCGCCGCCCGCATCTCCGCCAGCGTCGGCGCGGCGGCGTCCCGGGCGGAGAGCTGCGGCGTACCGGCCGGCCACGCGATGCCCAGTTCCTCGTCCAGCGGATGCACCCCGTGCTCGGCCCCCGGGTTGTACGTGGTCGAGCAGAGGTACGTCAGGACGGCGTCGTCGGTCAGCGAGCAGAAGCCGTGGCCGAGCCCCTCCGCCAGGTAGACCGCCCGCCGGTCCACCTCGTCCAGGCGTACGCCCTCCCATTGGCCGAAGGTGGGCGAGCCGACCCGCAGGTCGACCACCACGTCGAGCACCGCGCCCCGCACGCAGGTGACGTACTTCGCCTGCCCCGGCGGCACGTCGGCGTAGTGGATACCCCGCACCACGTCCCGGGCCGACACGGACAGGTTGCCCTGCCCCAGCCGCAGCGGATGCCCGACCGCCTCGGCGAGCCGGTCGAAGCGGTACCACTCCATGAACAGCCCGCGCGGGTCGCCGTGCTGCTGCGGGGTGATCTCCCAGGCGCCCTCGATGTCCAGCGGCCGAATCTTCACTGAACCACCTCCGGCTGGGTGGCTGGCTGGCTGGGGTACTCCCCGGTCGACCCGGCGCGCCCCGCGTCGAGCAACTCCAGGAGGTAGTCGCCGTAGCCGCTCTTGGTCAACGGCTCGGCCAGCGCCCGCAGCTGGTCGTCGTCGATCAGCCCGGCCCGCCAGGCCACCTCCTCGACGCAGCCGATCTTCATGCCCTGCCGCTCCTCGATCACCCGGACGAACTCGGCGGCCTGCATCAGCGAGGAGAAGGTGCCGGTGTCCAGCCAGGCGGTGCCCCGGTCCAGGACGGTCACCGACAGCTCACCGCACCGCCGGTACGCCTCGTTGACCGCGGTGATCTCCAGCTCGCCCCGGGCGCTGGGGGTCAGCCCACGGGCGATCTCCACCACCCGGTTGTCGTAGAAGTAGAGCCCCGGCACCGCGTACCGGGACTTCGGCCGCTCCGGCTTCTCCTCGATCGACAGCACCCGGCCGTCGGCGTCGAAGTGCACCACGCCGTACGCCTGCGGGTTGGCCACCGGATACGCGAAGATCCGCCCACCCACCGGGTCGCCCGCGGCGAGCTGCCGGCCCAGGCCCACCCCATGGAAGATGTTGTCACCCAGGATCAGCGCCACCGCCTCGTCACCGATGAAGTCCGCGCCGAGCACGAACGCCTGGGCGATGCCCTCCGGGCGGGCCTGGGTGAGGTACTCCAGCCGCAGCCCGAACTGGCTGCCGTCGCCGAGCAGCCGCTGGAACTGGCCCTGATCCTCCGGGGTGGTGATCACCAGGATCTCGCGCACCTCGGCCATCATCAGGGTGGACAGCGGGTAATAGATCATCGGTTTGTCGAAGACCGGCATCAGCTGTTTCGACACCGCCCGGGTGATCGGCCACAGCCGGCTTCCGGTGCCACCGGCGAGCAGGATTCCACGCACCCGGGGAGCCTACCGGGACGCGCGGCCACCGGCCATGCGCCGCTTCGGCTGCGCTTGTGGCCGATTCGCGTAGACTTCCGGACCCGTGAGGATCCTGGTCACCGGCGGCGCCGGTTTCATCGGTTCGGAGTACGTCCGCATGCTGCTCGGCGTGCCCGGCGGCAACTGCGAGGGCGTACCCGCGCTCGAACCCGCCCGAGTGACCGTGCTCGACGCCCTCACCTACTCCGGCAACCTGGCCAACCTCGCGCCGGTGGCCGACGACCCGCGACTACGCTTCGTCAACGGTGATATCCGCCACGCCGACGTGGTCGACGAGGTGGTTGCCGGGCATGACGTGATCGTGCACTTCGCCGCCGAGTCCCACGTCGACCGCTCGATCGCCGGCGCCGCGCCGTTCGTCAGCACCAACGTGCTGGGCACCCAGGCGCTGCTCGACGCCGCGCTGCGCCACCACGTCGGGCGGTTCGTGCACGTCTCCACCGACGAGGTGTACGGCTCGATCGACGCCGGCTCGTGGACCGAGGACTGGCCGCTGACCCCCAACTCGCCGTACTCGGCGTCGAAGGCCGGCTCGGACCTGCTGGCGCTGGCCTACCACCGCACCCACGGCATGGACGTGGTGGTCACCCGCTGCTCCAACAATTACGGGCCGTACCAGTTCCCCGAGAAGGTCATCCCGCTGTTCGTCACCAACCTGCTC
>NZ_JBFBAO010000248.1:0-10675 GCF_040682255.1 Micromonospora sp. NPDC051296
TCGCCGGGTACGCCGATGACCAGCCGACCGGCGACCGGATCGTGGTGGCCTGCATGGACGGTGAGTGGCATGCGCTGCCGGCCCGGCTGGTCGCCGAGGTGCTGCGGCTGCGTGGCTGGCAGGTCACTTTCCTCGGTGCCAGCGTGCCGGCCGCGCACCTGGTGTCGTACCTGCACCGGCACGACGCGTACGCGGTCGCGCTGGCCTGTGCGCTGCCGATGCGGCTGCCGCACGCGCACCGGATGATCGAGGCGTGTCAACGCTTGGACGTGCCGGTCGTGGTCGGCGGTCGGGGCTTCGGCGCGGACGGCCGGTGGGCGCGACGGCTCGGCGTGGCCTGGGCACCCGACGGGCCTGCGGCGGCCGACCTGCTCGCCGACGAGCGGGCGCTGCGGGCCGGCCCGCCGGCCGACCTGGCCCACCTGGCCGACGACGAGTACGCCGGCCTGGTCGGCCGGCGTGCCGAGCTGATCGACAGTGCGCTGGCCGACCTGGCGCAGCGGGTGCCGGCGACCCGCGACTACAGCCCCGCCCAGCTCGACTCGACGGTCAGCGACCTGGGCTACATTCTGGACTTTCTCGCCGCCGCGCTCTACGTCGACGACGGCTCGCTGTTCACCGAGTTCGTCGACTGGCTGGTGGCCGTCCTGGATAGTCGGGGTGTGCCGGCCGCCGCGGTCGGGACCACCCTGCGCCACTACGCCCGGGCGTTGCACGACTTTCCGCGTGCGGCGGGCTACCTCCAGGAGGGTTGGCGGGTGCTGCCGGCGGTGGGCCCGATCATTTCGCCACCGAGGGCGTAAACTCCGGCCCGCCGTGCGGCGCGCTCTATACTTGCCCTACTGCAAGCGTCCGCCCCGGGGCGGCGGGAGGGGGACCTCGTGACGTTCACCGTCACGTACGTCGAGCGCGACGGCGGGCCGACCCGCCTGCGCCTCGTCGGTGAGCTCGACATGGCCAGCGCCCCCCAGCTCAATGCCGTCATCGACCGGCTGGCCGCCGCCGGGGAACGCCGGCTCCTGGTCGACCTGACCGATCTCACGTTCTGCGATTCGACCGGCATCGCCGTTTTCGTGCGGGGTGACAACCGGGCGGCCGCCGACGGCGGTTGGCTGCGGGTCACCGGCGCGACCGGCCGGGTCGAACGGGTGCTCAAGGTGACCGGCCTGGCCGAGGTGCTGGGCTACGGCGCCGACGACCCGGCGGCCACGGATCGCCCGGGAATGGGCTAGATTTCCCGCCAGCGCGGGACCGGCAGGTCCCGTCCTCGCCGACCTGAGGCAGGTAACGATGGGCACTCGCACCCTGGACCCGGTTCGCATCCTCGTGGTGGACGACGACCCGGGCGACGTGCTCATGATCGAGGAAGCCCTGGCGACCTCCGACGTCGACAAGGTCATCGACGTGGTCGGCGACGGTCAGGAGGCGATGGAGTTCCTCCGCCGCGAGGGCCGGCACAGCGGCGCCCACCGCCCGGACGTGATCCTGCTCGACCTGAACATGCCCCGGATGGACGGTCGCCAGGTGCTGGGCGAGGTGAAGGGCGACGACGACCTGCGGACCATCCCGGTCGTCGTGCTGACCACCTCGAACGCGGACACCGACATCATCAGCAGCTACACGTTGCAGGCCAACGCGTACGTCACCAAGCCGATCGACCTGGACGACTTCAACGACGTGGTCCACCGCATCGACGAGTTCTTCGGTCGGGTGGTCGTCCTGCCCAAGCGGTCCTGACGCGGCCAGGGGTCAGGTCAGTGCGGCCACCACGGTGGCGGCCCGCTCCTCGTGCTGGGCGTACGCGTAGGGGTAGGCGGAGATCTGCACGGCCTGGGCGGCCAGGGTCAGGCTCATCTCCTGCCAGCCGGGTATCTCCAGCAGCGCCTCGTAGAACGCCTGGGCCGCGTACGCCGGCCGCATCAGGTCGCGTACGGTGCCCCAGCCGCTGCTGGGGCGCTGCTGGAACAGCCCGACCGAGTCGTGGTCCCAGCCGATGGCCTGGTGCGGGTAGTCCTGCGACTCGGGCAGCACGCCGCTGGCGTAGTTGAGCAGGGTGCTCTCCTGCATCGCCGTGGCGACGGCGATGACCAGGCCCTGTCGGGGCAGCTTCAGGTCCACGCCGACATCCACGATCACCTTGGCGTTGTTCATCTGCGCCTGGGTGAGCCCGGCGACGGGCTTGGGCGGGCTCGGCTTGGCCGGCGTCTTCTTCGGCGTGGGGCTGGCCGACGGCTTGGCGGTCGGGGAGGCACTCGGCGAAACGGTCGGGGAGGCGCTCGGGCTGGGGCTGGCCGGCGTGGGGGCGGCGCTGCGTTCGAGGGAGCGGGAGGCGACGTCGTCCGCCAGCGCGCGGTCGGCGACCGCCTCGGCCACCTGCGCCGCGGGTACCTCGTCGGTGTCGGGGGCCGAGGCCACGGCTGCCGCGCCGAGACCGCAGGCCACGCCGGTGGCCAGCGCCACCCGGAACGGGATGGAGCCCAGCAGGGCGCGGACACCGCGGCGCGGGGGTACGGCCGCCCGATGCCGGCCGATCACCCGTTCGGATGATGCTCCTTCGGCCGAACGGCTCGCCGGTTGCTGGGGGGTCAGCTTCTGGTCGATCTGGTCGTCGGGATGCACCCGCCGAGGCTAGAAAGCCCTCGGCCCGCTGCCACCGGGTCGGTTGGTGGCATGCGTCACAATTTGCGGCTATCCGTCGGGTGATTCTCCGTGAGCAGTGGCATAAGGGATGACTGACAGTAATCCGTCGTTCCGCTAATGCCGGATATGGATGAGCAAGACGGGATCAAAGGCCGATCTTGTCGGCGTCGATGGCCGCCTCGCCGGACCTCCTCCGAACGGACGATGGTCGGGTCGGCCCGAAGGAGGCTCCGGTTGGGGTGGACGGGCCAGCCGCCGTCAGCGCCGGCCGTTCTCCGCCGGGGTGACGGTGAGCCGGTGCCGGCTGTCGTCCCCGCTGGAGAACGGCCACAGCCGGTCGGCGTGTTCGACCAGTTCGGCGAGCTGCTGCCGGGTCAGGCCCACGGAGGAGATCGAGGCATGCACGTCGGCCCGGTACCGGCCGTCGTCGTCGCGTCCCAGCTTGGCCTCCGCGCGTACCTGCACGGTGTGCGCCTCGTCGGTGATCCTGCCGGCCGCCTCCACCGCCGCGTGATGCAGACAGGACGCGAAGGCCGCGGCGAGCAGCTGCTCCGGGGTCAGCCCGGTGCAGTGCGGCGCCAGCGGCGAGGCGAGGGTGGTGGAGAGCGCCCCGTCGTCGGTGCGGACATGGCCGCCCTCGGCGGTCGCGGTGGCAACCTCGTTCAGCCAGGAACTCGGCATCACGTTCCTCCCGTCACTCCCCGCCCGGCTACCCGAGCCCGATCGGGTGAAACTCCGGCCAACCGGCGGCCGGCTGCCAGGGTCACCCGCCGGGCCGGCTCCACCGGCCCCCGACGGCCGCCTCGGTGACCTCGGCCGCCGCCCGGTCCGTCCACGGGGTCACCGACGCCGGCCGCTGCCGGACCGCGAGCGGCTGGAGCATCGGCACGTACACCCGGGCGTCCACCGCCTCGGCGAGCAGCAGCGCGGCGACCAGGCTGCTCGGCCGCCCGGTCGGGTCCTCGGCGAGGCAGCGCCGGCACAGGTCGGCCACCTCCGCAGGCAGGCCGGGGACCTCGGGCAGGGGCTGCGGGGGCTGCCGCCGGTCGAGGCCGAGCAGCTGGGTCACGCTCTCAGCCGGGTACGGCAGCCGCCCGGTCAGGCAGCAGTAGAGCAGGACGCCGAGGGCGTACATGTCGGCTGCCGGGGCGGCCGGAGACCGGTGCAGCTGCTCCGGGGCCAGGTAGGCGGGGGTACCGACCACCATGCCCTCGGGCGCGGGGTCGGCGGCACCGGTCGGGGTGGCGATACCGAAGTCGAGCACCTTCACCCCGCTCGGGGTGAGCATCACGTTCGCCGGTTTCACATCGCGGTGCACGATGCCGTGCGCGTGGGCGGCGGCGAGGGCGGCGCTCACCTCCGCGCACACCCGCACCGCGATCCGCCAGTCCAGCGGGCCGGTGCGCAGGTGGGCGGCGAGAGTCTGCCCCTCGGCCAACTCCATCACGATGTACGGCGCCTCGCCCGTCGAGCTGGCGTAGGTGCCGAAGTCATGCACGCTGGCGACGTTGGGATGGACCAGTCGGGCCGCGGACCGGGCCTCGGCGCGGATGCGTTCCACCGACGCCGGGCCGTCCGGCTGGCCGGGCGACACCAGCTTCACCGCGACCGTCCGGTCCAGCACCGCGTCGTGCGCCCGCCAGACCTCCGACATGCCGCCGACGCCGACGCGCTGTTCGAGCCGGTACCGCCCGTCCAGCGTTCTCATCGACCGCTCCTCGCCCTCGTGGTACCCCGCCCCGGCGCGCGCGCCCGCGGCGTCGGCACGGTACCCCGCCGCCGATCAGGGCAAACCGGCCTCGCGCGGCGGCCGGTGGGGTTAGCGTGCGAGCCGAGGTGCCGGGCAGTCTGGAGGCGGAGCGGGTGATGAGTGAGGTGACCGTACGTTTCGTCGGTGGCCCGGCCAACGACCTGGTCCGGGCGCTACCGGCCGGCCCGGACGGCGCGCCACCACGGCTGTGGGTGCTGCGCCGACCCGAGGCGGCGCCCACGCCGGCCGCCGACCATCTCTACGCCCGCCACCGACCCGACGGAACCGGCACCTGGACGATGCGCTTCGTCCGCACCGACCCGGTCGGCGTGACGGAGTGACGCACCGGCCGGCCCGGCCGGCACCTGCACAGCTGACGCACAGGATCCGCACAAGCGGGGCCCAGCGCGTCGGCCCACCATGGGGACCATGTTGACCGAGGGGGAGGTCGGACCGGGCCGCGTCGAGCTGCGCCGGCCCGACGGCGAACCGGTCCGGGTGCTGGTCGTCGACGACGAGCCGACCCTGACCGACCTGTTGTCGATGGCGCTGCGCTACGAGGGCTGGCAGGTGCGTACCGCCGGCGACGGGATGGCCGCGGTACGAGTCGCCCGGCAGTTCCAGCCCGACGCGGTGCTGCTCGACGTGATGCTGCCCGACCTGGACGGCTTCCAGGTGCTACGCCGGCTGCGGGAGGACAACGCCACGGTGCCGGTGCTGTTCCTGACCGCCCGGGACGCGGTGGAGGAGCGGATCGCCGGCCTCACCGTGGGCGGCGACGACTACGTGACCAAGCCGTTCAGCCTGGAAGAGGTGATCGCCCGGCTGCGGGCCCTGCTGCGCCGCTCCGGCTTCGCCGTCGCCACCCGACCGGATGCGGTGCTCACCGTCGGCGGCCTCACCCTGGACGAGGACAGCCACGAGGTACGCCGCGACGGCCAGCTGGTCACCCTCACCGCCACCGAGTTCGAGCTGTTGCGCTACCTGATGCGCAACCCCCGCCGGGTGCTGAGCAAGGCGCAGATCCTCGACCGGGTGTGGAACTACGACTTCGGGGGCCAGGCCAACGTGGTCGAGCTGTACATCTCGTACCTGCGGAAGAAGATCGACGCCGGCCGCCAGCCGATGATCCACACGCTGCGCGGAGCCGGGTACCTGCTCAAGCCGGCGGAGTGAGCACCGTGCGCCGGTGGCTGGCCGGTTGGTCACTACGGACCCGCCTGGTGGTCACCCTGGTCGCCCTGCTCGCCGTGGTCAGCCTGGCCATCGGCGGCCTCACCACGGTGGCGTTGCGGCATTTCCTGATCTCCCGGGTCGACGAGCAGCTCCTGCCGATGTCCGGGGTCCGGGGCGGTGCGCCGTGGGAGTCGGGCCCGGGTCCGGGCCAGGGTCCCTGGCCCGACGTGCGGGTCCCGCGCGGCTTCCCACCCGGCACGATCAGCGCGCAGGTCGTCGACGGGCGGGTCACCGAAGCGTGGACGCTGGTCGGCCGCCAGGAACAGGCGGTACCGGTCGAGGAGGTGGCCGCCCTGGCCGGGGTGCCCAGCGACGGCCAGCCGCACAGCCGCGACCTGGGCGACCGGGGCAGCTACCGGCTGGTGGCCCGCCAGTCCGCCGCCGGGACCGTACGGGTGCTGGGCATACCGCTGGCCGGAGTGCAGGAGACGGTCTGGTGGATGGTGGCCGCGCAGGCCGGCGTCGCCGCCGCCGGGCTGCTCGTGGCCGGCAGCACCGGGGCGCTGATCGTCCGGGCCACGCTGCGCCCGCTGCGTCGGGTCGCCGCCACCGCCGGCCGGGTCAGTGAACTGCGGCTGGACCGGGGCGAGGTGGCGCTCTCCGAACGGGTACCGGCGGCCGACACCGACCCGCGTACCGAGGTCGGTCAGGTCGGTTCCGCGCTCAATCGGATGCTCGGGCACGTCGCCGCCGCGCTCGCCGCCCGGCAGGCCAGCGAGACCCGGGTACGCCAGTTCGTCGCCGACGCCAGCCACGAGCTGCGTACGCCGCTGGCCGCGATCCGCGGCTACGCCGAGGTGGCGCGCCGGGGTCGCGACCGCGTCCCGCCCGACGTGGCGCACGCCCTGCGCCGGGTCGAGTCGGAGAGCACCCGGATGACCAGCCTCGTCGACGACCTGCTGCTGCTGGCCCGGCTGGATTCCGGCCGGCCCCTCGCGGTCGAGCCGGTCGACCTCACCGCACTGGTGGTGGACGCGGTCAGCGACGCGCACGTCGCCGGCCCGGAACACCGCTGGCAACTCGACCTGCCGGGGGAGGTCATCCGCGTCCCCGGCGACCCCGCCCGGCTCCACCAGGTGCTGGCGAACCTGCTGGCCAACGCGCGGGTGCACACCCCGCCCGGCAGCACCGTCACCACCGGCCTGCGGCTGGCCGACGGCGTCGCCGAGATCAGCGTCGCCGACGACGGTCCCGGCGTGCCGCCCGAACTCCAGCCCGAGGTGTTCGAACGGTTCGCCCGCGGCGACAGCTCCCGGTCCCGGGCCCACGGCAGCACCGGCCTCGGCCTGTCCATCGTCGCCGCCGTGGTGGAGGCCCACCACGGCACCGTCTCGCTGGACACCCGCCCGGGGCGCACCGTGTTCACCGTCCGGCTGCCGAATCCCACAGCGGGCGCATAGCCGACGCACTGAGGCGGAACAGCTCGCGCACCGAGGCTGGTCGGCATGGACAGATCAGACACCCGGTCGCCCGCGCCCGAGGCGCTCACCGCCCGGCCCGGACCCGACGTGCCCACCGTCCCGCCGACGCCGACGGCGCACCTGCTTGCGTCGGGCCCGCAGGCCCCCACGGCCACCGCCCCGCCGCCGGCCGGCGCGCGTCAGCGCCGGCCTGCCTGGGATCGCCCGGCCCTGGTCGCCCTGCTGCTGGGCACCGGGTTGCTCTACCTGTGGGGGTTGGGGGCCTCCGGCTGGGCCAACTCCTACTACGCCGCCGCCGCGCAGGCCGGCTCGCAGAGCTGGACGGCCCTCTTCTTCGGCTCCTCGGACGCGGCCAACTCGATCACGGTGGACAAGACGCCCGCCTCGCTGTGGCTGATGGCGCTCTCCGTCCGGCTGTTCGGGCTGAACAGTTGGGCGCTGCTGGTGCCGCAGGCGCTGTGCGGGGTGGCCACGGTCGGCCTGCTGTACGCCACGGTCCGCCGCTGGTACGGCCCAGCCGCCGGCCTGATCGCCGGGACGGTGCTGGCCCTGACCCCGGTGGCCACCCTGATGTTCCGGTTCAACAACCCGGACGCCCTGCTGGTGTTGCTGCTGGTCGCCGCCGCGTACGCCACCGTCCGGGCACTGGAGACGGCGAGCACCCGGTGGCTCGCGCTGGCCGGGGCCCTGGTCGGCTTCGGCTTCCTGACCAAGATGCTGCAGGCGTTCCTGGTCCTGCCGGTCTTCGCCGCGGTCTACCTGGTCGCCGCGCCGACCACGCTGGGCCGGCGGATCCGGCAGGTTCTGCTGGCCGGGCTCGCCGTGGTGGTGGCGGCCGGCTGGTGGGTGGCCGTCGTGGAGTTGGTGCCGGCCGGTGCCCGCCCGTACGTCGGCGGATCGCAGTCCAACAGCGTGCTGGAGCTGACCCTCGGCTACAACGGCCTGGGCCGGATCACCGGCAACGAGGTCGGCAGTGTCGGCGGTGGGGGCGGTCCGGGCGGCGGCGGTCCGTTCTCCGGGCAGACCGGCCTGCTGCGGATGTTCGAGGACCGGGTCGGGGGCCAGATCTCCTGGCTGCTGCCGGCCGCGCTGATCCTGCTGGTCGCCGGCCTGGTGCTGGCCGGCCGGGCGGCGCGTACCGACCGGGCCCGGGCCGGGCTGCTGCTCTGGGGCGGCTGGCTGCTGGTCACCGGCGGAATCTTCAGCTACATGTCCGGCATTTTCCACGAGTACTACACGGTGGCCCTGGCGCCGGCGGTCGCCGCGCTGGTCGGCATCGGCACCACCCTGCTCTGGCGGGCCCGCGCGAACGCGCCGGGTTGGCGCCGGCTCGCGGCCACGCTCACCCTGGCCGGCACCGTCGCGGTCACCGCCGGGTGGTCGGCCACGCTGCTGGGCCGTACCCCGGACTGGTACCCGTGGCTGCGTACCGCCGTGCTGGTCGGCGGGCTGGCCGCGGCGTTCGCCCTGGCGCTGGCCCACCGGCTCTCCCGCCGCCTCGTGGTCGTGCCGGTGCTCGCCCTGGCCGGCGCGGCGGCGCTGGCCGGGCCGGCGGCCTACGCGGCGCAGACCGCGGCGACCCCGCACACCGGGGCGATCCCCACGGCCGGCCCCGAGACGCGTGGCGGGTTCGGTCCCGGCGGCGGAGCCGGGCGCTTCGCCGGCGGGCCGGGCGACGGCGGCCGGCTGGCCGGTCGTCCGGGCACCGGCACCGACGGCGGAACCGGGCGGTCCGGCACCGACGGCCAGTCTGGTTTCCCCGGCGGCCGACCCGACTTTCCCGGGTTCCCGAGCGGCAGCGGCCAGTCCGGTGCCGGCGACGGCAGCGCCTCGGGCCAGCAGGACGGCGGCCCGGCCGCCGGCTTTCCCGGTGCTGCGGGGACGACCGGCGAGGATCGGGGTGGCATGGGCGGGCTGCTCGACGCCCGCGAGCCCAGTGCCGGGCTGAAGGCCCTGCTGGAGCGGGACAGCGTCAGCTACACCTGGATCGCCGCCACGGTGGGCTCGAACAACGCCTCCGGCTACCAGCTGGCCACCGGCGAGCCGGTGATGGCCGTGGGCGGATTCAACGGCAGCGACCCGTCGCCCACCCTCGAACAGTTCCAGCGGTACGTGGTCGAGGGCAAGATCCACTGGTTCGTCGGCGGTGGTGGCTTCCGTGGCACCAACGGCGGCAGCTCCGCGTCGTCGGAGATCGCCGCCTGGGTCGCCGAGAACTTCGCGGCGCAGACCGTCGACGGGGTCACCGTCTACGACCTCAGCACCGGGAAGGAGGGGTGACGATGATCGAGTCGACCGAGTCCCGGGCCGCCGTGCGGGCCCGCCCCGCCGCGTCGAACCCGGTGCTGGACGTCGTCGTGCCGGTGTACAACGAGGAGGTTGACCTCGGCCCCTGCGTCCGGCGGCTGCACGCGCACCTCGGCGAGCACTTCCCGTACCCGTTCCGGATCACCATCGCCGACAACGCCAGCCTCGACGGCACCCTGGCCGTCGCCGAGGCCCTCGCCGCCGAGCTGCCCGGCGTGGTGGTGCGGCACCTGGCCGCCAAGGGTCGTGGCCGGGCGTTGCGGACGGCCTGGTCGGCCTCGGACGCGCCGGTGCTGGCGTACCTGGACGTCGACCTGTCCACCGACCTCGCGGCGCTGCTGCCGCTGGTCGCGCCGCTCATCTCCGGCCACTCCGACCTGGCCATCGGCACCCGGCTGGCGCGGACCTCCCGGGTCGTACGCGGGGCCAAGCGGGAGGTCATCTCCCGGGCGTACAACCTGCTGCTGCGCGGCACCCTCGCCGCCCGGTTCTCCGACGCGCAGTGCGGGTTCAAGGCGATCCGGGCGGACGTGGCCCGCGAGCTGCTGCCGTTGGTGCAGGACACCGGGTGGTTCTTCGACACCGAACTGCTGGTCCTCGCGCAGCGGGCCGGGCTGCGCATCCACGAGGTGCCGGTGGACTGGATCGACGACCCGGACAGCCGGGTGGACGTGGTGGCCACCGCCCTGGCCGACCTGCGCGGCATCGGCCGCCTCGGCCGGGCGCTGCTCACCGGCGCGCTGCCGCTGGCCGACCTGCGGGCGCAGCTCGGCCGGGCACCGCTGGCACCGCCAGGGAGGGTGCCCGCCGGGCTGCCCCGACAGCTGGTCCGGTTCGCCGCCGTCGGGGTGGCCAGCACCTGCGCGTACCTGCTGCTGTTCACCCTCACCCGGGGCGCGCTCGGTGCCCAGCCGGCGAACCTGCTGGCGCTGTTGCTCACCGCGGTCGGCAACACCGCCGCCAACCGCCGGCTGACCTTCGGCATCACCGGCCGTCGGCACGCCGGCCGCCACCACCTCCAGGGGCTGCTGGCCTTCGCGCTCGGTTTGGCGCTGACCAGCGGTTCGCTGGCCGCGCTGCACGCCGTGACCGACCCGGGTCGAGCGGTCGAACTGGCGGTGCTGGTGGCGGCCAACCTCGCCGCCACCGTGCTGCGCTTCGTCCTGCTCCGACTCGGCATGCACCACCGCCGTTGACGGTGCAAGGAAGGGCCCCCTGTTAACGCCCTTGGGTTCTAGGGGTCGTTGCAACAGCTGATCGTTTCAGGGGTTGCGATGTTCCAGGTTCGCGGGGATCGAGGGCCGCAGGGTCGTAAGAAGCT
>NZ_JBFBAO010000249.1:0-10659 GCF_040682255.1 Micromonospora sp. NPDC051296
GCTGCGCCGGGCCGACATCGCCATGTACCAGGCCAAGGCCGGCGGCGGCAGCGTGGCCACGTACGACGGCTCACGGGACGCGGCCAGCACCGACCAGCTGGCCCTGCTCGCCGAGCTGCAGGAGGCGTTGCAGGCCGACGATCAGCTGGTGCTGGTGTTGCAGCCGGCCGTCGACCTGGCCACCGGTGCACCGACCGGCGTGGAGGCGTTGATCCGCTGGCGGCACCCGCGCCGGGGCTGGCTGGGCCCGGCCGATTTCATCCGCCCGGTGGAGAACAGCGATCAGCTGGGCCCCTTCACCCGCTACGTGCTGGACAAGGCCCTCACCGTCGCTGCCGGTTGGGCCCGGGAGGGCCTGGACATCCCCATCTCGGTCAACCTCTCCGCCCGCAGTCTGCTCGACCACCGGTTGCCGGCGGAGATCGCCGAGGCGCTGCGCCGGCACCAGGTGCCGGCCGACCGGCTGGTCCTGGAGATCACCGAGACGGTGGTGATGAGCGAGCTGGAGGTGATCGACCAGGTGCTCACCACGCTGCGCTCGATGGGTGTGCAGCTGGCGGTCGACGACTTCGGCACCGGGTTCTCCTCGCTGGCCTTCATCGCCCGGATCCCGGTGGACGAGCTGAAGGTCGACCGGTCGTTCGTGCTCCGGATGGCGGATTCACCGGAGGCGGCGGCGATCGTGCGCAGCACCGTGGGGCTGGCCCACGAGCTGGGGCTGCGGGTGGTGGCCGAGGGGGTGGAGACCGCCGCCCAGCGGTCGGCGTTGGCCGAGCTGGGCTGCACCGCTGCCCAGGGTTACCACTTCTTCAAGCCGATGCCGGCCGACAAGATCGGCGCCGTTCTCGGCTCCCTGTCCCGCCAGGCCCCCACCAACGTCCTCCCGCTGCGCGCCGACGGCGCCTCCTGAGCCCGGCCGACCGCCGCACTGCGTCCGACCGGCGGCCGTGGGGCCGGCTGGATATGGTCGTCGGGTGAACCGACTCGCGGACGCCACCAGCCCCTACCTGCTCCAGCACGCCGACAACCCGGTGGACTGGTGGCCCTGGTGCGACGAGGCGTTCGCCGAGGCGAAACGGCGCGACGTGCCGGTGCTCATCTCGGTCGGCTACTCGGCCTGCCACTGGTGTCATGTCATGGCGCACGAGTCGTTCGAGGACGAGACCGTCGGCAGGCTGCTGAACGAGGGCTTCGTGTCGATCAAAGTGGACCGCGAGGAACGGCCTGACGTCGACGCGGTCTACATGGCCGCCACTCAGGCGATGACCGGCCAGGGCGGCTGGCCGATGACGGTCTTCGCCACCCCGGACGGCGTCCCGTTTTTCTGCGGGACGTACTTCCCCCGCCCGAACTTCGTCCGGTTGCTCCAGTCGGTCAGCACCGCCTGGCAGGACCAGCGGGACGCCGTGCTGCGGCAGGGCGCCGCGGTGGTGGAGGCGATCGGTGGCGCCCAGGCCGTGGGTGGCCCGACCGCCCCGCTCACCGCCGAACTGCTCGACACCGCCGCCGACCAGCTGGCCAGCGAGTACGACGAGACCAACGGCGGGTTCGGCGGCGCACCCAAGTTCCCGCCGCACATGAACTTGCTTTTCCTGCTGCGCCACCACCAGCGCACCGGCTCGGCGCGGAGCCTGGAGATCGTCCGGCACACCTGCGAGGCGATGGCCCGGGGCGGGATCCACGACCAGCTCGCCGGCGGGTTCGCCCGCTACTCCGTCGACGCGCACTGGACCGTGCCGCACTTCGAGAAGATGCTCTACGACAACGCCCTGCTGCTGCGGGTCTACACCCAGCTGTGGCGGCTCACCGGCGACGCGCTGGCGCTGCGGGTGGCCCGGGACATCGCCCGGTTCCTCGCCGACGAGCTGCATCGGCCCGGCCAGGGCTTCGCCTCCGCGCTGGACGCGGACACCGAGGGCGTCGAGGGGCTCACCTATGCCTGGACCCCGAGCCAGCTGGTCGAGGTGCTGGGCGAGGAGGACGGCCGCTGGGCCGCCGACCTGTTCGCGGTCACCGACGCCGGCACCTTCGAGCACGGCATGAGCGTGCTCCGGCTGGCCCGGGACGTCGACGACGCCGACCCCGAGGTACGTGGTCGCTGGCAGGACGTGGTGCGGCGGTTGCTGGCCGCCCGGGACACCCGGCCGCAGCCCGCGCGCGACGACAAGGTGGTGGCCGCCTGGAACGGGCTGGCCGTCACCGCGCTCGCCGAGTTCGTCCGGCTCGTCGAGACCTCCGGCCGGATCGGTGGCGAGGGGGAGGCGAATCTGCTGGAGGGAATCACCATCGTCGCCGACGGCGCGATGCGGGACACCGCCGAGCACCTGGCGCGGGTGCATGTGGTGGACGGGCGGCTGCGCCGGGCCTCCCGGGACGGCCGGGTCGGTGAGCCGGCCGGGGTGCTGGAGGACTACGGCTGCGTGGCCGAGGCGTTCTGCGCCATGCACCAGATCACCGGCGAGGGGCGGTGGCTGGAACTGGCGGGGCAACTGCTCGACGCCGCCCTGGCGCACTTCGCCGCGCCCGGCGGAGCCTTCTACGACACCGCCGACGACGCGGAGCAACTGGTCACCCGGCCGGCCGACCCGACGGACAACGCGACCCCGTCCGGTCGGTCCGCGATCGCCGCGGCCCTGGTGACGTACGCGGCGCTGACCGGGGAGAACCGCTACCGGGAGGCCGCCGAGGCAGCCCTGTCGACCGTCGCGCCCATCGTCGGGCGGCACGCCCGGTTCACCGGGTACGCGGCGACCGTGGGCGAGGCGCTGCTCTCCGGGCCGTACGAGATCGCGGTGGCCACCGATGATCCGGCCGGTGATCCGTTGGTCGGGGCGGCGTACCGGCACGCCCCGCCCGGCGCAGTGATCGTGGCGGGCCACCCGGACCAGCCCGGAGCGCCGCTGCTGGCCGGCCGGCCGCTGCTCGACGGCCAGCCCGCCGCGTACGTCTGCCGGGGGTTCGTCTGTCAGCGACCGGTCGCCGGCGTCGAGGACCTGGTGGCGCAGCTGCGCTGATCGGGTGTCCGCCGGTCGCCGTCCTGACCGGCCCGGATAGGCTGGCCCAGCTATGGATTCCCGAACCGGTCTGCCCGTTGTCGGCATGGTGGGCGGCGGCCAGCTGGCCCGGATGACCCACCAGGCCGCGATCGCCCTCGGCCAGTCGCTGCGCGTGCTCGCGCTCACTCCGGACGACGGGGCGGCCCTGGTCGCCGCCGACGTCCAGTACGGCGACCACACCGACCTGGCTGCGCTGCGTACCTTCGCCAAGGGCTGCGACGTGGTCACCTTCGACCACGAGCACGTCCCGACCGAGCACATCCGCACCCTGACCGGCGAGGGGGTGAAGCTGTTCCCGCCGGCCGACGCACTGATGCACGCCCAGGACAAGCAGGTGATGCGGGAGCGGCTCGGTACCCTCGGCGCGCCGAACCCGGCCTGGCGCCCGGTCGCGTCCCCGGCCGACCTGGTGGCCTTCGGCGACGAGGTGGGCTGGCCGGTCATGCTCAAGGCGGCCCGTGGCGGGTACGACGGCCGGGGCGTCTGGCCGGTCACCGACGCCGCCAGCGCCACCGAGCTGGCGGAGACGCTGCTCGCCGGCGGCACGAAGCTCATCGTCGAGGAGCGGGTGGCGCTGCGCCGGGAGCTGGCCGTGCAGGTGGCTCGCTCGCCGTTCGGGCAGGTCGCCGTGTACCCGGTGGTGGAGACGGTGCAGCGGGACGGGATCTGCGTCGAGGTGCTGGCCCCGGCCCCCGGCCTGCCGGAGGAGCTGGCGGTGTCCGCGCAGCAGCTCGCCATCGACCTGGCCACCGCGCTCGGCGTGGTCGGCCTGCTGGCGGTGGAGCTGTTCGAGGTGGCCGACCCGGCCGGCCCCGGTGGAAGCCGGATCGTGGTCAACGAGCTGGCGATGCGCCCGCACAACTCCGGGCACTGGACCATCGAGGGCGCCCGGACGTCGCAGTTCGAGCAGCACCTGCGGGCGGTCCTGGACTACCCGATGGGCGACACCTCGCTGACCGCGCCGGTGGTGGTGATGGCGAACGTGCTCGGCGGCGAGCCGGGCGGCATGCCGGTCGACGAGCGGCTGCACCACCTCTTCGCCGCCGAACCGACCGCCCGGGTGCACCTGTACGGCAAGCAGGTGCGTCCCGGCCGCAAGATCGGGCACGTCACGGTGCTCGGCGACGACCTGGACGAGGTACGCGCCCGGGCCGCCCGGGCAGCCCGCTGGTTGCGCGCCGGCGCCGGTGAGCGCGAGGAGTGCGCGTGAGCAGCGTTGGCGTGATCATGGGCAGCGACTCGGACTGGCCGACGATGAAGGCCGCCGCTGAGGTACTCGCCGAGTTCGAGGTGTCGTACGAGGTGGAGGTCGTCTCGGCGCACCGCACCCCGGTCAAGATGATCGACTATGGCCGGGCCGCCGCCGGCCGGGGCCTGAAGGTCATCATCGCCGGTGCCGGTGGGGCGGCGCACCTGCCTGGCATGATCGCCTCGGTCACGCCGCTGCCGGTGATCGGCGTACCGGTGCCGTTGAAGCACCTCGACGGTCTGGACTCGCTGCTGTCCATCGTGCAGATGCCGGCCGGTGTCCCGGTGGCCACCGTGTCGATCGGCAACGCGCGTAACGCCGGGCTGCTCGCCGTCCGCATCCTGAGCACCGCCGATCCGGCCCTGTTCGACCGGATGTCGGCGTACCAGGCCGACCTGGAGCAGTTGGTCGCCGAGAAGGACGCGGCGCTGCGCGCCTCCCTGGCCTGAGCCCGCCGGTTATCTCCGCGCCCTGCCGCCTGGCAGTCTGACGCCGCTGGCCGGCATCCTGATGGATGCCGGCCAGCGGTTTCTTGTTTCCCCCTGTGGAGGTGTGTCTGTCGGGTCAGCTGGTCCAGTGCTGGGCGACCAGGTCGGCGGCCTGCTGTTCCCACTGGGCGTAGTGGTCGGGGTAGGCCGAGACCTGCACGGTCTGGGCGGCGGCGGTCAGCGGCATGTCCTTCCAGCCGTCGACCTGCTTGAGGCCGTTGAGGAAGGCGGTGGTGGAGTATTCGGGGTCGGTGATCTGCTCGACGGTGCCCCAGCCCGAGGAGGGGCGTTGCTGGAACAGGCCCTGCGAGTCGTGGTCGTTGCGGTCACCGAGGTGGCCGAGGTTCTCCAGCTTGGATTCCTGTAGTGAGGTGGCGATCGCGACGACGGCGGCGCGTTCGTCCATGCCGGTCTTCTTGGTGGCGGCGATGATCGCCTTGGCGTTGTCGGTCTGCTCGCCGTTGAGGTCGATGTGGGACTGCGCGCCCTGCACGCCGTTCGGGGTGAGCGTGCCGGTGTTCGGCTTGTCGGCCTGGACGGCGGCGGGGGTGCTGGTGGTGGGGGTGGTGGTGTCGTGGTTCAGCGGGCCGGCGGCGAGGCCACCGGCGATGGCGAGACCGGCGATGCCGAGGATGCTCTTACGCAGGGTGGTGTTCATGGTGGAAGCTCCGTTCCGGGGGGTTGGGTGCCGCCTGCCGGTGGGGCTGGGGGGATGGCGGTGCGGCACCAGCGCCGTGCGGCGCTGAACGAGCGGGGGGAAAGGATCTGGCCGGCGGGCTCGCGGGCTCATGGGCTCTTCGCGGCACCGGGACCGTGTTCAACGACTGACCGGGGCGGGTCATTCCCGCAGGGGCCGTGGCGCACGCCCTGGTCGGGCGGGGCGGGCGCTGCTCGGTCAGCCACGGGTTACAACGCCATCCACCCGCCCAGGATTCCGCCCCGACGATGCCGCGGGTCACACCGGGCCGCGCCGGCCGGCGGACGGGCCCGCCAAACGGACATGAGGGAATCGGGGGACGATCGCCGTGTCCGGTTCGGCCGGGGCGGCGTTGTCGATACCGGTGACCGGTGTCACATTCGATACGATCCGGTTCCGTATCGTTAATGCCGGACCTAGGCTCAGCACCGATTACGGACGGGACCGTATCGAAAACCGGGGGGTACCGGAGATGCAACCGAACGAGAACACCGGACATCCGAGGAGGTGGGCGATCCTCGGGGTGCTGGTGATCAGCCTGCTCGTGGTCGTCCTGGACAACACCATCCTCAACGTCGCGCTGCGTACGCTCGCCGACCCGGTGCACGGTCTCGGGGCCAGCCAGGGCGAGCTGGAGTGGTCGATCAACTCCTACACACTGGTCTTCGCCGGGCTGCTGTTCACCTTCGGCGTGCTCGGCGACCGGGCCGGCCGGCGGCGCATGCTGCTCATCGGCCTGGTCGTCTTCGGTCTGGCGTCGCTGCTCTCGGCGTACGCGCAGAGCCCCGCGCAGCTGATCGCGGCCCGCGCGCTGATGGGGGTCGGCGGCGCGGCCATCATGCCGGCGACCCTGTCGATCATCTCCAACGTGTTCGACCCGCGCGAGCGGGGACGGGCCATCGGGGTGTGGGCCGGCGCGGTCGGCCTGGCGGTGGCGATCGGGCCGGTTCTCGGCGGCCTGCTGCTGGAGCACTACTGGTGGGGCTCGGTCTTCCTGATCAACGTGCCGGTCGTCGCGCTCGGCGTGGTGCTGGTGGCACTGCTGGTGCCCGAGTCGCGGGACCCCAAGCCGGGCCGCATCGACGCGTTCGGCGTACTGCTCTCGGTGGTCGGCCTGGTCGCCCTGACCTACGGCATCATCGACGGCGGTGAGCACGGGTTCGGCCGGCCACTGGTCTGGGCCTCGATCCTCGGCGGTATCGCGGTGCTGGCCTGGTTCGTCACGCACGAGCGGCGGAGCACTCACCCGGCGCTGGACGTACGCCTGTTCCGGGTGCCGCGCTTTGCCGCACCGGTGGCGATGATCGGGCTGGTCTTCTTCGCCGCGATGGGCGTGATGTTCTTCAGCTCGTTCTACCTGCAACTGGTGCGCGGCTACAGCCCGCTGGAGACCGGCCTGCTCTTCCTGCCCTTCGCGGTCGCCCAGCTCGTCTTCGCCCCGCGCAGCGCCACCATGGTGCGCCGCTACGGCGGGCGGGCGGTCGCGGTGGTCGGACTGCTGCTGACCGTGGTGGCGCTGGGCGCGTTCGCCTTCGTCGACGCGGCCACGCCGATCTGGGTGGTGCTGGTCTTCTTCTTCCTGCAGGGCGCCGGGATGGCGAACATCATGCCGCCGGCCACCGAGTCGATCATGTCCGCGCTGCCCCGGGAGAAGGCCGGCGTCGGCTCCGCGGTCAGCAACACCATCCGGCAGGTGGCCGCCGCGCTCGGCGTGGCGGTGATCGGCTCGGTGCTGGCCGCGGGCTACCGCTCCGGCATCGAGCCGGCCCTGGCGGACCTGCCGCCGGCGGCACGCGAGGCGGCCGGCGAGTCGATCTCGGGTGCCTACGCCGCGGCCGGCCAGCTCGGCCCGGCGGCCCCGCCGCTCGTCACCGCGGCCAACGACGCCTTCGTCTCGGCCATGCACTGGTCGGCGGCGCTGGCCGCGCTGGTCGCCGCAGCCGGCATCCTGGTGGCCCTGCGCTGGCTGCCCGGCCGGCCGACCACCGACGTGCCGGCACCGGCGGGCGAGCCCGAGTTGGCCGGCACCGCCTGACGTCGGGGACAATGGGCAGATGACTACCACCGCAGATGCTCCGCGGCCGCCCGGGCGGCCGCGGAGCGTCCGCGCGGACGAGGCGATCATCGAGGCCACGCTGGACCTGCTCGCCGAGGGCAGCACGATCGAGGCGATCTCGGTGGAGGCGATCGCCGCGCGGGCCGGGGTCGGCAAGGCCACGATCTACCGCCGCTGGCCCGGCAAGGACGCGCTGCTGCGTGACGCCCTGCGTACCCTCAAGGGCAACCCGCCGCAGCCGGTCGGCCGATCGGTCCGCGACGACCTGATCATGCTGGTCAGCGCGATCGGCCACAACGTCGACCCGCGTGCGGCGCAGATCATGCCCTGCCTGGTGCCCGAGGTGAAACGCAGCCCTGAGCAGTACGCGTTCTACCAGAGCATCGTCGAACCCCGCCGGGCGGTGATGCGGGAGGTGCTGCGTCGTGGCATCCGGGACGGCGAACTCCGCGCCGACCTCGACGTCGAGGTGACCATGGCGATGCTCACCGGCCCGATGCTCATCCAGCGGGTGCTGAACTGGAATCCCGACCTCGACGAGGCGGCCCTCCCCGAGAAGGTCGTCGACGGCGTCCTGGCCGGCATCCGCGCCCGCTGACCCGCGCACCGCCCGCCGCCGCTGGCCGCACGACCGCCCCCGTTGCGGCCGTACGGCTCAGCGGGCCGGCGCTCGCAGCCGGTGCAGGCGCAGCGCCAGCTGCACCTCCAGGGCACGCTCGGGCTTCTGCCAGTCCGCGCCGAGCAGTTGACCGACCCGCTCCAACCGCTGGGTCACCGTGTTGACGTGCACGTGCAGCTGCTCGGCCGCCCGGGCCAGGCTGCCGCCCACCCCGAAGTACGCCTCCAGGGTCCGCACCAGGGCGGTGCCTCGACGGGCGTCGTAGTCGATCACCGGCCCGACGGTGGCGGCGAGAAACCGGCTCACGTCGGCGTCGCCGCCGTCCCCGACAGTGCCCAACAGCAGCCCGACGAAACCCAGCTCGGCGGTGCTCGCCCCCTGCCCGGCCCGGCCCAGCGCGCCCAGCGCGGTCAGGCACCGGTCGGCCTCCCGGAAGGCGGTGGCCAGCGACGCCGGCCCGGTGGACGGGCCGCTCGCCCCGGCGGTCACCGGCCGCCCGGTGATCCGGGACAGATCCCGGGCCACCGCGCGGGCGCTGCCGCCGGCGTCCTGCCCGGGCAGCATCAGGGCCACCCGACCGTCGCGCGCCGCGGCCAGCCCGCCCCGGGTCGAGGCGTACGTGATGGCCCAGGAGAGCACCCGCTGCCGGGCCGAGCCGGTCGCCGCGATGGCGTCCTCGCCGACGGCCACCAGCACGTGCGGGGCGTCCAGGTCCACGCCGAGGCGGCGGGCGCGGTTGCGCAGCGCGTCGGTGTCGCGCAGCGGCCGGGCGATCAGGTCGTCGAGCAGCTCGCCCCGGACCCGGCCCTCCGCCTCGGCGACGGTACGCCGGAACAGCAGCAGCAGCGCGGTCACCAGCGCGGCCCGCTCCAGGATCCGCTGGTCGGCGTCGGCCAGTTCGCCCTCGGGGTGCAGCACCAGCGCGCCCAGGTTCTCCGCACCGGCCACCACCGCGGCGTACCAGAGCGGACCCCGGCGTACGCTGCGCCCCTCGGTGCGGGACGCGGCCACCGCCTCGACGATGTCCACCCGGTCCGGCTCGTCGATCTCACCGACCCGGGCCAGCAGCCGCCCCTCGGCGTCCAGGGCCAGCAACGCCCCACCGAGCACCTCGGTGACCGCGGCCGTGACGTCCTCCACGCCGCCGCCACGCAGCACCAGTGCGGTCATCCGGTCGTGGGCCGCGGCGGCCCGCTCCACCGAGCTGCTGTGCGCCCGGATGGTGGTGTTGGCCGCGGAAAGCTCCTCCAGCGCCGCGCGGGTCTCGGCCAGCAGCCGTGCGGTGTCGATCGCCACCGCGGCGTGCGCGGCCAGCGAGAGCAGCAGCGCCACCTCCTCGCGGGCGAACGGCCGGGCCGAGCGGTTCGCCGCGTAGAGCACGCCGATGCTGGTGGAGCCGAGCCGCAGCGGCACCCCGAGGATGGCCACCAGCCCCTCCTCGCCCACCCCGGCGTCGATCTCCCGGGTGTGGTGGAAGCGGTCGTCCTCCGGGTAGTTCGCGGTGACGTACGGGGCGCCTGACTGGGCCACCAGGCCGCCGAGGCCGGCGCCCATCGGCAGCCGCAGCCGCTGGAACCGGGCCGATACCGAGCCGTCGGTGACCCGCATGTAGGTGTCGCCGCGCTCGGCGTCGTTGAGCGTCATGTAGGCGATGTCGGCGCCGAGCAGGTGCCGGGCCCGGTGCACGATCGCCCGCAGCACGTCGTCCAGGTCGCGCAGCCCGGCCAGGTCGCTGACCGTGTCGTACAGGCCGGAGAGTTCGCTCTCCCGGCGACGGCGGCGCTCCAGCAGCGCGCGTACCCGCAGCGCCACGGTCTTGGCCTGCTCCAACTCGGCGATCCGGTCGGCGGGCAGCCCGGCCGACCGGGCGGCGACCAGCGGCCCCTCGAACTCGACCGCGGCCGCCTCCCGGGCGAGCAGTTCCAGGAACTCCACCGGCGACGACATGACGGACATTGTGCGGGAGTTCACTAGTTCGCCGTCCAGCCCCCGTCGAGTGCGATCGAGGCGCCGGTGAGGAACGCCGCGGGCGGGGAGCAGAGGTAGGCCAGCAGCTCCGCCACCTCCTCGGGCTCGATCAGGCGTTTGATCGCCGCCCGGGCCAGCATGATCTTCTCGACCACCTCGGTCTCCGGGATGCCGTGGGTGGCCGCCTGGTCGGCGATCTGGCTCTCCACCAGGGCGGTGCGCACGTACGCCGGGTTGATGCAGTTGGCGGTCACGCCGTGCGCCGCGCCCTCCAGCGCCACCACCTTGGACAACCCCTCCAGGGCGTGCTTGGCCGCGACGTACGCCACCTTGTACGGCGAGGCGCGCAGCCCGTGCACCGAGGAGATGTTGACGATCCGGCCCCAGCCCTGCGCGTACATGTGCGGCAGCGCCCGCCGGATGAGCAGGAACGGCGCCTCCACCATCACCCGGTGCAGGTACTCGAAGCGCTCGACGGAGAACTCCTGGATCGGGGCGACGTGCTGCAGGCCGGCGTTGTTGACCG
>NZ_JBFBAO010000250.1:0-10632 GCF_040682255.1 Micromonospora sp. NPDC051296
GCCCCCGGGCGGTGAGCAGCCGGAGGAAGTGCCGGCCGGTACGCGCGGCGGTCCGCAGCTCGGTGATCCGGGTGGCCGGACCGGCTTCGACCACGTCCAGGTCGGTACGCAGGGTCTTGTAGCGCCACTCGTCGCCGGCCTCGGCGACCGTCGGCGGCAGGCCGACCGGCTCCATCGGCACCTGACGCAGCACCGGCACGCGGGAGAGGGTGACCAGCTCGCCGACGACCACCACCTGGTACCCGGGAAACTCGGCGCGCAGCCGGTCGAGAGTCGCCTCCGTCGGCCGACCCCGTTCGTACCAGTACTCCTGCAACAGGTAGACGTCGGCGTCGGCGTCCCGCAGGACCCGGTACAGCGCCTCGGTCTCGCCCCCCTCGTCCCAGTAGCCGGTGTTCCAGGAGAACACGCGCAAGGCGTCGACCGGGGGCGCGCCGTCCCCGCCCTGCCACCAACGGATATTCATGCCGCTCAGTCCCGCGCCGAGCAGCAGCCCGGCGGCGGCGAGCAGCGCCACGGTGCGGCGCCGCCGGCTCACCGCCGCGCCGACGCCCAGCGCCAGGGGAACGAGGAGGAAGGCCAGCGGTGGCACGGTGTCCACCGCCAGCCAGAGCCACCAGCGCCCGCTGAGCACCAGGTGCGCGGCGGTGAACGCGAGCCAGAGCGCCGCGACGCCGACCAGGACCGCCGCCGGCCAGCGCCGCCGTGCCGGGCGGGCGGGCGGCGTCTGGTCGGCGGCAGTGCCGGCCGTCGGGGCGGCTGTCGTCACGCCGATTTCCACTGGCGGTTGCCGTCGATCGGGAACGAGGCGTCGTACAGCTGCCGGAAGGGCCGGGACAGCAGCCACTGCGCCGTGCCGGTCGCCACCCCGGCCGTGATCGTCACGTTGACCAGGAAGTGCAGGCCGGCGAAGCCGAACAGGAACAGCAGCCCGTGGCGACGCAGGACGAAGCGGTACATCCCGGCGTCACAGGCCAGTGAGGCGGCGAGCAACGTGGCCGGCAGGACCGCCGCCCCGGGCCCCAACAGGAACGGCACCGCCAGCGCCGGCAGGCTGAGGAAGGCGGCGAGACTGCCCCAGGCACGGGAGGCGGTCTCGAAGCCCTTGCCGAATCGCCGGGCCCGCGCGTACAGGGGAATTCGCAGCCGTCCCCGGTGGAACAGTTTGCGCAGCAGCCCGCGCAGCTCGTGGTCGTGGTCGTGACGCCCGCGTACCTCGGAGGTGAGCAGCATCCGGTGCCGCCGGCTCAGCCGGTAGCCGTAGTCGACCTCCTCGGTCTGGCGCAGGGCCGGGTTGAACGGCCCGATCTCGTCGTACACGGCCCGCCGGATCACGCACACGGCCGGGAAGAGGAACGAGATGTCACCTTCGGAGCTGATCGACCAGTAGTGGTATTGGAGGCCACGGTATCGGGAGACCAGCGTGTCGTGGAGCAGCGGCTCGGCGTCCTGGATGCCGCAGACCGCGCCGACGGCGGGGGCCGCTTGGAGGATCCGCACCGCGTTGGCGATCGCGTCCGGTGCCAGTGCCAGGTCGGAGTCGACGTAGCAGATCAGCTCGCCGTGGGTGTGTGCGGCGCCGACGTTGCGGGCGGTGCCGCAGCCGCCGTTCGCCCCGGTGCTGACCACCCGGACTCCGAGGGCGCCGGCCACCGCGACGGACTGGTCCGTGCTGCAGTCGTCGACCATCAGCAGCTCGATGTTCGGGTAGGTCTGGTCGAGGATGGACCGCAGGCAGAGATCCAGGGACTCGGCGTAGTTGTAGTTGGGCACGATCACCGAGACCAGCGGAAGCGCGTTCATCGGGTCGCGACCTCCGGACGGTCGTAGAGCCGGCGGAAGCGGCGAGAGCCGAGCCAGGCGACCACGCCGGAGGCCGCGGCGACCGCGATGACCAGGTTCAGGAAGAAGTGCATCGCGATGAAGTAGACCAGAAACAGCCAGCCGCGTTCGGCCCGAACGAACCGGTACATCGGAAGGTCACCGGCGACGAAGGCGGCGAGCGCGGCCTGCGGCACCAGCAGGTAGGCCGGGCCGAGCAGCACCGGCAGCACGAGGGTGAGCACGGCCAGCGGGGCGGCGATGCTGACCCAGGCGCGCGGGCCGCTGCGGAGCCCGCCCGGAAACTCCGGCTTGCGGGCGTACATCGGGATGTGTAGCGCCGTGCGGGTGAACACCTTGCGGACCAGGACCCCGAGTTCGTGGTCGTGGTCGTGCACGCCGCGCACCTTCGGGGAGAGCAGGATCTCGTAGCGCTGCGCCAGCCGCATGCCGTAGTCGGCGTTCTCGGTCTCCCGCAGCCGGGGGTTGAAGGGCCCGATCTCGTGGAAGACCCGGGCCGGGATGGCCAGCAGCGCGGTGTAGAGCGTCATGATCCGGCCCTCGTCGGCGATCAGCCAGTAGGACTGCTGGAGGCAGCGGTACTCCTCCAGCAGGCTGTCCCGGATCAGCGGCACCGGGTCGTAGTTCCCGCAGACCGCCCCGATCGACGGGTCGGCGGTGAGCAGGTCGACCGCGTTGGCGACCGCGTCGGGGTGGGCCGCGACGTCGGAGTCGACGAAGAAGAGGATCTCGCCCTCGGCGACCGCCGCGCCGAGGTTGCGGGCCGCGGCGGGGCCGCTGTTGCTCGGCGTACGCACGACCCGCGCCCCGTGGGCCTCGGCGACCGCGACCGAGTCGTCGGTGCTGCAGTCGTCCACCACGATGATCTCCAGCCGCGGATACGTCTGCGCCCGCAGCGAGTCGAGGCAGAGGTGCAGCGCGCGGGCATAGTTGTAGTTCGGCACGATGACCGACACCAGGGAATGGTTCACTTGTCCGTCCAGGTCAGCAGGTGTGGATAACGGGCGTTGATCTGTGCCACGGCCAGGATGACCCCGACCAGGACGGCGCACCCGACGATCGTCCGGTCGCGCAGCAGGATCCGGATCGGGTCGCCGCCGATGCGCAGCACCAGCACCGCCTGGAGGTACCGGAACGCGGCCAGCAGCCCCAGCGGTACGACGAGCGCCAGGACGATCGGCGGGTAGGCGTCGATCGGCGCGTCGATGTGCAGGTACAGCAGGAAGGTGGTGCCGGCCAGGGAGGTGGTGAGGCCGAGCAGGTGGTCGGCGAGCAGCAGGTTGTAGCCGTGCAGGGCGGGTCGGTGCGGGGCGCCCAGGGCCGCCAGTTCGTGCCGGCGTTTGCCGAGGATGAGCACCAGGCAGCCGCTGAACACGGCGGTCAGCAGCAGGCTGGAGGGCACCGTGTCGGTGGCGGCGTAGCCCTGTAGAACGCGCAGGACGAAGCCGGCGGAGACCACGCAGACGTCCAGCAGCGGCAGGTGCTTGAGCCACCTGCTGTAGGCGGTGCTCAGGGCCAGGTAGGCGATCAGTGGCCACCAGGTCATCGCCGGTCCGCCGACGGTGAGCGCGACCAGCAGGGCGGCGAGCAGGACCGCGTACCCCCAGGCCACCGGGACCGGGACGTGTCCGGCGGCGATCGGCCGGTGCCGCTTGTCCGGGTGTGCCCGGTCCAGGTGACGGTCGCCGATGTCGTTGACGACATAGATCACCGATGACGCGAGCGTGAACGCGGCCGCCGCCCAGACGCACCGCCACAGGGTCGTCGCGGTCCAGACCGGGGTGTCCACCAGGGCGAGCGGGACGGCCAGGAGGTTCTTGACGACATGGCCCGGCCGGGCGAGGACGAGGAGGTGGCGTGGCAGCAGGGGCAGACGCGCGACGCGTTTGGGGGCGACCGGGGCGACCGGCTCCACCACGGTCTCGGCAGCGGTCATCGGGGCCTCAGAAGAAGATCTTCGCGGCGGCCAGGACGCCCTGCCGCCAGGGATCACGGCTGGTCCGACCGTCGCGGGCCGGCTGGTCGTGGTGTCGCTCGGCCCGCCACCACTCGTAGGTACGCAGGATGGCGTCCTGGTTGGACAGCTTCGGGTGGAAGCCCAACCGGTGCCGGGCCTTGTCGATGCTGACGTACGAGTCGGCCATCAGCTTGTGCAGCAGTCGCCCGTAGACGGGTGAGAGGCGGCTGCGTTCCAGCAGGCTGAGTGCGGCGAGTGCCGGCCGGGCGGGCAGCGAGACCACCCGTCGGCCGTGGCCGGCGGCGTCCAGGACCGCCTGGAAGTCCTCCCGGAGGGTGCCGAAGCGGTCGGCGGCGAGGTTGTACGTGTCGTTGGCGACGTCGTCGTCGGCCTGCAGGACGGTGACCACCGCGTCCACGAGGTCGTCCACGGCGAACATCTGGATCCGGACGTCGCCGCGCCCGAGGACGGGAAAGTTGCGGCCCTGCTCGGCCCACTCGAAGAGCATGGCGAACAGGCCCATCCGCCCGGGGCCGAGGAAGGTCTTGGGGCGCAGCACCGCCACCGGCAGGCCGGCGGCCCGGTGCCGTTCGGCGATCTCCTCGGCGGCGGCCTTGGCCGCGCTATAGGTGTCGACCGGCGCGCGCGGGTGCTCCTCAGGGGTGGGCACCTGCTTCGGCAGCCCGTAGACGGCGGTCGAGGAGACGTGCAGGACTCGCGCCACCCCGGCCCGTCGTGCGGCGTCGAACACGCTGCGCGTCCCGTCGACGATGATCGACCGGATCTGGTCGGCCGGGTAGCTGGGTAGCGCCGCCGCGCAGTGGATCACGACGCTGGCGCCGGCGAAGGCCCGGTCCAGCAGGCCGGGGTCGCGGATGTCCCCGACGTGGGTGACCGTGGTCTCGGCGCGCAGGTCGACGCCGCGGACCTGGTGGCCGTCGGCGGTGAGGCGTTCGGCGAGCCGGGAGCCGAGCATGCCGGCGGCGCCGGTGATGGCGATCACCACAGTGACCCGACCTTCTGCGTGACGAACCGGGTCACCAGCCGGGTCAGTCCCTGGCCGAGCACCTTGTCGAGAGCGTCGACGGCGCGTTGCGCGTCGGCCGGGTCGGTGACCAGGGACGGACCGATGATCAGCGGGTTGAGGCCGTTGAGCGTGTAGTAGGTGAAGATGTCGTGGTCCCGGTAGAGCGCGTTGATGACGGCGCAGGTCACCAGCTTCGCCTTGAACCGGGGGTCGCGGGCCATGCCCGCCGGGGCGAGGCGGGCCACCAGGTCGAGGATCTTTGGTCCGCCGTCGATGTGCACGCCCCAGAGCGCCCCGGCACCCGCCACCCGGCCGACCGCCTCCGGGTGTTCCTTGGCCAGCCGGTTGAGTGCGGGTTCGAGGACGCGCTCCAGCTCGCGCGCCCGCGCCGGGTAGTCGTCCTCCACCACGATGTTGATCGCCTCGATGGCGGTGACGCACTCCTCGCCCATGCCGTAGTAGGTGGTGCTGGTGCTCTGCAGCAGCGCGTCGGTGAGGTTGTCGTACGCCCTGCGGAACACCGGCTTGCGGGCGACGAAGGCCGATATGGACGACTTGCCGCCGCCGAAGGATTTGCTCGTGGTGAGCACGTCCGGTATCAGATCGGGGTAGCGCATGAAGTAGAAGAGGCTGCCCGTCTTGCCCCAGCCGGTGTAGATCTCGTCGAAGATGAGCACGATGTCGTGCCGGTCGCACAGTTCGCGTACGCCACGAAGGAAATCTTCGTCGCACCACTGAATGGTGGAGGCGCTGAACGGTTCGACGATGAGGGCATAGACGTCGCCGGCGTGCTGCGCGATAGCCGACCGCACGGAATCCAGATCCCCATACGTGAATGGGACGATTCCCGGAATTGTCGGAAAGTTGAAGTGCGGCTGTCCGGTGAGTCCGCCGGAACCGAGCAACTTTCCGTGGAAACCACAGTCCGCGCGCAGGATGGTCCCGCGTCGACCGCCGTGGTACTTGTACGCGAGCTTCACGGCGCCCTCCACCGCCTCGGCACCGGAGTTGGGGAGGAACGACATGGAGAGGTCGCCGGGCAGCAGCTGCGCCAGGTTGTGGCCGAGCGCCGCAAGATAGGGCGAAAAGTACGTCTTGTGCACTTCCATCCGCCGGCGCTCGGCGAACCGCTGCCGGGCCGCCACGATCCGTGGGTGGTTGTGGCCGTGGTTGAGCACCCCCACCCCGCCGGTGAGGTCGAGGACGCGCCGGCCGTCACGCAAGGTCAGGTAGGCCCCCTCGGCGCTCTCCACCAATTCCCGGCCGAACCCGAACGACGTCATCAGATTGACCTGGCTCGCGTTCACGTACTGCCGATAGAGGTCGTGCACCTCACGAACGGTGAACCGCTCGCATTCCTCGACACTGACGAGATTGGGCATGTCGCGACGCTATCTATTGCCCCGCGATCTTTCCTGAACCGCCGCTGGATGCAACCTTGACTACGCAAGGCAACCCTTGCGGGGCGGGGTTGCCGCTCGATAACTTGGTCGAGGCGCAACACAATTGCCGCCGGTCAATTCCTCCGCACATTATCCACCACCCCTTTGAGGTGCTCGTCATGCCGCCGACGGTGTCGGTCATCGTTCCCACCCACAACAGCGCGAAGACCCTGGGTGCGTGCCTTGAGGCGATCCACCGGCAACGACACCCGGTGACCGAGGTCATCGTCGTCGACGACGCCAGCACCGACGACACCCGCGCGATCGCCCAGCGGTTCCCGTGCCGACTGCTGGTCACCGACCAGAACGCCGGGCCCGCCGCCGCCCGCAACCGCGGCATCCTGGCCAGCACCGGCGAGCTGCTCTTCTTCCTCGACTCCGACTGCGCACCGGAACCGGACGCTCTGGGCAACGCCCTCGCCATCCTCCGCGACCAGCCGGACGTCGCCTGCGTACACGGCATCTACGCGCTCGAACCACTGATCGACGACGGCCCCGTCGAGGCGTACCGGCTGCTGCACGGGCACTACTGGCGGCTGCGCAACGTCGGGCGGGTACGCACCACCCTCTTCGCGATCTGCCTCATCCGGCGTGAGGTCTTCACCTCGGTCGGCCTCTTCGACGAGAAGCTGCGCGCCTCCGAGGACGTGGAACTCGGCGACCGGATGGGCGACCGGTACGGCATCGTCCTGACCGACACGGTGGTCTGCCGGCACGACGACGACAGCCGGCTCGGCGCACTGCTCCGCAAACAGTTCCGCCGCTCGCAGCTGCTGATTCCGGTGGCCCTGGCCGAACGGGGGCCGGCCGGCATCCGCGCCAACACCGCGGCGGGCCTGCTCACCGCGACGATGGTGCCGGCAGCCCTGCCGTCGGCACTGTTCACCGGTGGCTGGCCGGTGCTGTCCCTGTCGTTCTTCGTGCTGTTCATGGCCGCCGAACCCGGGCTGCTGCGGTTCGTCCTGCGTCAGCGCGGGCCCGCGTTCACACCCTTCTTCTTCGCCGTGCATCTGCTGGTCCAACTCGCCGTCGTCACCGGCGCCGTCGTGGGCGGGTTGCGTCATCTCGCCGACCGCGATTTCGGACCGACCCGGGCGACCGCTGCGAAGACGTCCCGATGAGCGGCCGTCGGGGACCCGTCACCCGGCTCTGCTGGCAGCTGCACGCACAGGTGCTGCACTATCTGCTCTTCGCCTACCGTGGCCGGCAGTTGCTGCGCCGCCGTCCCACGCTCGGCAACGCACACTGGCCGGCCTTCGGCGTGGTCGGCGAGGAGGTCGCGCTCACCGTCGACGACGGCCCGCACCCGAGATGGACGCCTCCCCTGCTCGACCTGCTCGACCGGCACGGCGTGCGGGCCACGTTCTTCCTCGTCGGTGACCGGGTACGGGAATACCCGGACCTGGCCCGTCAGGTGCTGGCCGCCGGTCATCTGATCGGGAACCACTCGATGTCGCACCCGCAGCCGTTCGCCGCGCTCACCCGGCCCGAGATCCGGGCGGAGATCGCGCACGCCCAGCGGGAGATCGAGGACGCCACCGCGGTCACGCCGCGACTGTTCCGCGCGCCCGGCGGCAACTGGTCACCGGCAGTCCTGCGGACCACCGCCGACCTCGGCCTCGCCCCGGTCGACTGGACGGTGAACCCCAGCGACTGGCGCAGTCCGGGTGTCGCCCGGATCGTCCGGACACTGTCGCGCACCCGGCCCGGGCAGATCATGCTCTGCCACGACGGCGGCGGTGACCGGTCGCAGACCATCGCGGCCCTGGCCGAGGTGCTCCCGAGGCTGACCGACCGCGGGCTTCGCTTCGTCACCGTCCCGGATCAGCGGTAGCGGACGTGGCAGCCGCGAAGGCAGTCCCGAGCGGGAAGCCACCGACCACACGTCAACCCGTCGATCCACCGGCCGTACCGGCCCGCCCACGACGCCGTGGGTCTCCGGTGCCCGGACAGAGCCATCGAGAAGTGCCGAGCCGGGCCGTGACACCCCGGCTGAGCTGGGTGGGAGACACCTGATGTCGCACGATGAACTGTCCATACTGCTCCTGGGGCCGGTGCGGGCCCGCCGGGGAGACACCCTGCTGTATCTGGGCACCCCCCGGCAACGGGAGGTCCTCGCGGTACTGGCGATGCGGAGCGGCATGGTGATGTCCGTCGCCCAGATCGTCGAGGCGATCTGGGTCGGCCGGCGCCCCGACTCGGTGGAGAACATGGTGCACACCTACATCGGCCGACTGCGGCGGGCGCTCGAACCGCCGGGCCATCGACCGGCCCTGGCCCGGGTGCTCCGCTCCACCCGACCGGGCTACACCCTCGACATCCCGGCCGACGCGGTGGACACCATCCGCTTCGAGCAGGACGTGCGCAGCGCCCGCGCCGCCCGCTCCCAGGCGGACCTGCCCCGGTCGCTCTACCTTTTCCAGCGGGGCCTCGCCCGTTGGTCCGGTCGGGCGCTGCACGAGGCCACCGGCCCGCTGGCCGAGGCCGAACGGATCCGACTGGCCGAGCTGCGCCAGGACGTGCTGGAAGAGGTGACCGGCGTCCGGCTCCTGCTCGGTGACATCGAGAACGTCGTCGCCGAACTGCGTTGGATGCTGGCCGAGCACCCGATGCGGGAACGGCTGTGGGAGCTGCTGCTCATCGCGCTCGGGCAGACCTCCCGGCGGGCGGAGGCGCTCACCGCCTTCCAGGACGCCCGGACCACCCTGGCCGACCGGCTCGGGGTGGAACCGGGACACCGGCTCCAGGATCTGCATCGCCGGCTGCTGCGCAGCGAGCCGGTGACCGTGTGGCCGTGGTGGGAGCGGCGCGTCCCCGTCTGAGCGACGGTCAGGACTCCGCGACCGCGGCGGGGGTGAGGACGAAGAAGGCATCGGGCGCGCCGTCGCCCGCGTCCGGCGGCAGCCAGGTGGTGACGTCGAGCCCGCAGTCCCGGATCACCTCCACGAACTGCCGGGACCGCTGCACGTCGTAGATCTGCACGAGAATCCTGCCCCGCGAGGTGAGCAGCCCCGGCAACCGGCGCAGCAGGTCGGCCGCCTCCGCCACGGAGAGGTAGTAGATGACCTCGCGTAGCAGGACGGCGTCGTACCGGTCCGGTGGGACGTACGCCCGGATGTCGGCCACCGCGTACGACGCGTCCGCTCGGTTGAGCGAGCGGGCCGTCTCGATCGCCCGTCGGCTGATGTCCACGCCGTGGTAGTGCCGGTACCGGCCGCGAGGAAACGAGAGGTTGGCGCTGGTGCCGCAGCCAAGGTCGAGGATCGTCGGGTGCGGCGCCCACGTCTCGATCAGTGACAGCGGCCCGGCGCCGTCGCCCGCCTCGTCGAGGTAGCCCCAGAGACCCAGCGCGTACTGGGTGTCCCAGAGCGCCGCGTTCAGCCGTGGGCTGCGCCGCACCAGTGCCCGGACCGGTGCACCGATCCGCCCTGCGATCATCCTCATTTTCCACACGATGTCACCGACCCTTCTCCGCCGACGTCCAATCCGGCAGCTGGAAACGCTCGCGGTGCCCCGGTCAGCCGACCGGTGTCGGCCGCTCGACCGGACTCTGCTGCGCCCCGGCGTCGACGTGCCGGCCGAGCCGGAGCCGACGCCGGTGCATGTACTGGGCCAGCAGCAGCCCTCCCCCACCGACGGCCACCTCGCTGAGCGCGCAGACCAGCCGACTGATCAGCACCACCGGTGTGGCCACGGCCACCGGCAGCACGGTGGCCAGCCCGAGCATCAACACCGCCTCGCGTACCCCCAGTCCGTCCGGGGCGACCACCACGGCCAGGCCGGCGACGGTGGCGGCGGCGAACCCCGCCACGCAGATCAGGTACGACCGTACGGGCGGTGCGCCGGCGGCCACCGCGAGCAGCCACAGGTGATGCCCGGAGACGAACCAGGACAGTGACTGCGCGGCGACGGCCCGACGCAGGCCGGACGGGGAGGCGACGACCTGCGGTGGCGGGCGGCGCAGCAGCCGGGCCGCCACGGCGAGCCCACGGTTGAGCAGATCCGGGCGGACCACGAGCACGACCAGCGGGACCGTGGCGAGCAGCAGCCACCAGGTGGCGCCCGACAGCAGCGCCGGCCCGGCCGCCAGCGCGACCGTCATCCCGGTCATCGCCACCACCGCCCAGCTCAGCAGGAACACCCCGGCCAGCCGGACCGGCCCCACCTCGATCTCCTTGCCCATCCGCAGCAGCACCGGCAGGGCGACGAAGCGGCCGGGGACGAACTTGGCCAGGAACCCCACGAAGAACAGCCGGTACGCGGTCCACCGGTCGACCGGCGCCCCGAGGTCGACGAAGAGCGCCCGCCAGGAGGCCAGCCCGAGCAGCAACCCGACGGCGTTGACGAGCAGGGCGGCGACCAAG
>NZ_JBFBAO010000251.1:0-10625 GCF_040682255.1 Micromonospora sp. NPDC051296
GCGACGTCGAACCCGGCACCCGGCACCTGTGGCTGACCCAGGGCGGCGCTCCGGTGGCGTACCTGCGGATTCTGGCCGACCCCGGCGGGGTGGCCAGGATCGGGCGGGTGGTGGTCGCGCCGGCGGCCCGCGGCGGCGGGTACGCCGGGCGGTTGATGGCCGCGGCGCTGGCCGAGATCGGTGACCGGCCGTGCGTGTTGGACGCCCAGTCGCACCTGGTCGACTTCTACGCCCGGCACGGCTTCACGGTCAGCGGACCGGAGTACGTCGAGGACGGCATCCCGCACACCCCGATGCGGTGCCATCGCTGAGCAACCACATGGGCAAGTCACATTGACGGATGGCGATGTTTTGTGCCATTCTTCCCGTCGGAGCCAGTACACACGGCCACGCAATCGGCGCGGGAGAGGCAACTCCCGGTGCTCCGGGCGATGTCGCGATCCGACGACTCCCCCTGGGGGCTCCATGTCCAAACTTCTCAGATCATCACGCGCGCTGTGGCTGCTGGCCGTCGCGGCCACCGCCACGCTGCTGCTCACCACCGCGCTGGCCAATCCCGCTTCCGCACACGGGTCCGTGATCAACCCCGCGTCCCGCAACTACGGCTGCTGGGAGCGGTGGGGCGGTGACTTCCAGAACCCGCGGATGGCCACCGAGGACCCGATGTGTTGGCAGGCGTGGCAGGCCAACCCGAACGCCATGTGGAACTGGAACGGCCTGTACCGCGAGGGCGTGGCCGGCAACCACCAGGGTGCCATCCCGAACGGCCAGCTCTGCTCGGGCGGCCGTACCGAGGGCGGGCGGTACAACGCCCTCGACACGGTCGGCGCCTGGCGGACCACCTCCATCTCCAACAACTTCCGGGTCAAGTTCTTCGACCAGGCCAGTCACGGCGCCGACTACATCCGGGTGTACGTGACCCGGCAGGGTTACGACGCGCTGACCCAGCCGCTGGCCTGGTCCAACCTGGAACTGGTCGGCCAGATCGGCAACACCCCGGCGTCGCAGTGGCAGCGGGAGAGCGGCGGGGTCTCCATCGAGATCCCGGCGAACGCTCCCGGCCGCACCGGCCGCCACATCGTGTACACGATCTGGCAGGCCAGCCACATGGACCAGTCGTACTACATCTGCAGCGACGTGCAGTTCGGCGGTGGAACGACTCCACCGCCGACCACTCCCCCGCCGACCACGCCGCCGCCGACGACTCCGCCGCCCACCACGCCGCCGCCGACCACCCCGCCGCCCACCACTGCCCCGCCGACCAACCCGCCGGCGGGTGCCTGCGCGGCGACGTACCGGGTCACCAACTCCTGGTCCGGTGGCTTCCAGGGTGAGGTGCAGGTGACCGCGGGCAGCGCGGCCATCCGGGGCTGGCGGGTGACCTGGACGTACGCCAACGGCCAGCAGATCAGCCAGGCGTGGAACGCCACCGTCAGTTCCAGCGGTTCGACGGTGACCGCCACCAACGTCAGCTACAACGGCAGCCTCGGCGCCGGAGCCAGCACCACATTCGGGTTCCTGGCCTCGATCACCGGCACGAACAGCACGCCGACGCTGACCTGTACGGCGACCACCTGACCCCGGTCGGGGCCGCGCCATTCTCCCTCCGGCGCGGCCCCGCCCGGCCCGGCAGCATCACCCGGCCCGGCAGCATCGCCCGCTGCGGATCGGCGCGTTAAGAGGGGCCCCCTATACAACGCCAGGCGTTAACAGGGGGCCCTTCCTTGCACCTTCCTTGCACCTCAGGCGAGGGCGGAGACGATGTCGGCGATCGGGCGGCGGCGGCCGGTGTAGAAGGGGACCTCCTCGCGCACGTGCAGCCGGGCGCGCGAGCCGCGCAGGTCGCGCATCAGGTCGACGATCCGGTGCAGCTCGTCGGCCTCGAAGGCGAGCATCCACTCGTAGTCACCGAGCGCGAACGAGGCGACCGTGTTGGCGCGTACGTCCGGGTAGCCCCGGGCCATCTGGCCGTGCTCGGCGAGCAGTTCCCGCCGCTCGGCGTCGGGCAGCAGATACCAGTCGTACGAGCGGACGAACGGGTAGACGCAGAGGTAGGCGCGGGCCTCCTCGCCGGCGAGGAACGCCGGGATGTGGCTCTTGTTGAACTCGGCCGGCCGGTGCAGCGCCATCTGCGACCAGACCGGGGTCAGCGCCCGGCCCAGGGTGGTCCGGCGGAACCGCAGGTACGCGTCCTGCAGGTCGTCGCTGGACGACGAGTGCCACCAGATCATCAGGTCCGCGTCGGCGCGCAGGCCGGACACGTCGTACGTGCCACGGACCACGACGTCCTTGCCGGCCAGTTCCTCGATCAGCGACTCGACCTCGGCGGTCACGTTGTCGCGCAGCGACGGCAGCGGCGCGCTGGCCCGGAACACCGACCACATGGTGTAGCGGATGGTGGCGTTGAGCTCCCGCAGCCGGGCCGCGTTGCTCTGCTCGGTCATCTCCCCGATCCTTCCAGTGCTGTGATGATCTCCTCGGCCGCCGTCTCGCCGGAGCGGACGCAGACCGGGATGCCGACCCCGTCGTAGCCGGCGCCGGCCACGGTCAGCGTCGGATGCGCCGCCCGAAGTTCGGCCCGCGCGGCGGCCACCCGGTCGAGGTGGCCCGGGGTGTACTGCGGCAGCGCGCCGCCCCACCGTTGCACATGCCCGTCGACCGGGGCGGGCAGCGGCACGTCGAGCACCGCGGACAGTTCCCGGTGCACGGTGGCGGCGAGGTCCTCGTCGGGGCGCTGGAGCTGGGCTTCCTCGCCGTACCGGCCGACCGAGGCGCGTACCAGGGCCAGCCCGTCCGGCCGGCGCAGGTGCCCCCACTTGGTGGTGAAGAAGGTGGACGCCTTGATCAGCAGCCCCTCGGTGCCGGGCACCAGGAAACCGGAGAGGTCCGGCAGCGCCGGCTCGGGCAGGGCCAGGGTGATCAGGGCGACGCTGGCGTAGTCCAGCCCGCCGATGCCCGCCGCCGCCACGGGGGCGATGTCGGCCAGCAGCCGGGCCGTCGGGCGGGCCGGCACGGCCAGCACCACCGCGTCGACGTCGACGTGTTCGGGGTCGCGGGTGGGGCCGACGGTGAGCCGCCAGCCGGCGCCGTTCGAGGTGAGTTCGCGTACCGCCGCGTGCCGGCGGATGGTCGCGCCGCTGGCCGTCGCGGCCGCGTCGACCAGGGTGCTCAGCCCGCCGTCCAGGGTGCCGAAGACCGGCTCGCCGGGGGCGCGGGGCGCGGCGGCCTGCGCCGCGCGGACCGCGCCGAGCAGCGTGTGCTCCGCCCGGGCCGCCCGGGCCAGGGCCGGCATGGTGGTGGCCAGGGACAGGTCGTCGGCGCGGCCGGCGTACACGCCGCCGAGCATCGGGTCGACCAGCCGGTCGACCACCTCGTCGCCGAACCGGGCGCGGACCAGCCCGCCGACGGAGACGTCGTCGTCGGGGCCGAGCAGCGGCCGGCCGCCGTCGTGGTCGGCCTCCGGGGTCGGCCGGGCCACCGTCGCCACCTTGTCCAGATCCCCGGGTACGCCCACCAGCGTGCCGCCGGGGATCGGGCGCAGCCCGCCGTCGACGGCGAGCGCCGCCTGCCCGACGGTGGGGTGCACGATCCGCCCGGCCAGCCCGAGCCGGCGGACCAGGGCCACGGCCGCGGACTCCCCGCCGGCCGGGTCACGCATCAGGAACGACTCCGCGCCGAACTCCACCGGCCCGCCGGCCAGCTCGCCGGTGCGCAGCTTGCCACCGAGGTCGCCGGACTGCTCGTACACGGTGATCTCGGTGTCGGCGGGGGCGCGGTCGCGCAACCGGACCGCGGCGGCCAGGCCGGCGACGCCGCCACCGACCACCGCCACCCGCCACCGCGTCGCCATCGCGCTCAGCCCCGGGCGGACAGCTCGTGCACCAGGGCGACCACCCGGGTCAGCACCTCCGGGTCGGTCTCCGGCAGCACGCCGTGGCCGAGGTTGAACACATGCCCGGGGGCGGCCCGACCCTGGTCGAGGATCCGGCGCACCTCGGCCTCGACCACCGGCCACGGGGCGAACAGCACACACGGGTCGAGGTTGCCCTGGACGGCCTTGTCCGGCCCGATCCGGCGGGTCGCGACGTCCAGCGGGGTACGCCAGTCGACGCCGACCACGTCGGCCCCAGCCTCGCCCATCGCGCCGAGCAGCTCGGCGGTGCCCACCCCGAAGTGGATCCGGGGCACGTCGGCGTCGGCGAGCCCGGAAAGCACGGCGGTCGAGTGGGGCAGCACGAAACGGCGGTAGTCGGCCTCGGAGAGCGCCCCGGCCCACGAGTCGAACAGCTGCACCGCGGAGACGCCGGCTTCGATCTGCACCCGCAGGAACGCCAGGGTCACCTCGGCCAACCGGCCGGCCAGGGCGTGCCACAGCTCGGGCTCGCCGTACATCAGCGCCTTGGTCTTCGCGTGGGTCCGCGACGGGCCGCCCTCGACCAGGTAGCTGGCCAGGGTGAACGGGGCGCCGGCGAAGCCGATCAGCGGGGTGTCGCCCAGCTCCTTGACCAGCATCCGGACCGCCTCGTCCACGTACCCGACGTCGTCGCGGCCGATCGGCCGGATCCGCTCGACGTCGGCGGCGGTACGCACCGGTTCGGCCACCACCGGCCCGGTTCCGGGCACGATGTCCAGGTCGACCCCGGCCGCCGCGACCGGCACCACGATGTCGCTGAACAGGATCGCCGCGTCCACCCCGTGCCGGCGCACCGGCTGGAGGGTGATCTCGGTGACCAGCTCAGGTCGCCGGCAGGACTCCAGCATCGCCACGTTGGCCCGGATCTCGCGGTACTCCGGCAGCGACCGGCCGGCCTGCCGCATGAACCAGACCGGGGTGTGCGGGACGGGCTGACGTCGACACGCCCGCACGAAGGGCGAGTCGGCAGGCCCGCCAGGGCGGGGTACGTCGTCTCGGGCGGCGGTGCCCGTGGTGTCGGTGGTCATCGCGGCCATCGTGCCACGCGCCCCATCCCGCCCCCGCGCCCACCGCCACCTTTGTGACGTGGCACGAGCGGCCAGCGGTGCGTGGATCATCAGCAGGTCGGTCGTCGGCGCGCCGTCCCGACGGGGAGCCGAGCGGCGGCATAGGCTGCCGGCATGGCCCCCCCGATCGCGCTTCCGGACACCTTCGCCCGCGCGGTCGCCGGGCTCCGGTCCGCGGCGCCCCGGCCGGAGATCGTCCTGGAGGAGGTGGGCGCGCCGCAGCGGCTGGCGCCGTACTCCTTCGCCCTCTCCGCGTCCGTGCTGCGCGACGGCGAGGAGATGACCACCGGGCGGCTGATCCTGCTGCACGACCCGGCTGGGCACGAGGCGTGGCAGGGCACCCTGCGACTGGTCACCTACGTGACCGCCGAACTGGAGGTCGACCTCGCCGCCGACCCGCTGCTGCCCGGGGTCGGCTGGACCTGGCTCACCGACGCCCTCGACGCCCACGACGCGGGGCACCGGGCCATCGGCGGGACGATCACGCAGACGACGTCGACCCGGTTCGGCGAGCTGGCGGGCCCACCCGCGGCGGGCGACATCGAGATCCGCGCCTCGTGGACCCCGACCGGCCTCGACCTGACCCCGCACCTGTACGCCTGGTGCGCCCTGCTCGCCTCCACCGCCGGCCTGCCCCCACCCGGCGTCACCGCGCTACCGGAACGCCGGCCGGCCACCACCGGCTGAGCGGCAGCGGCTCCCGGCCGGCGTGACTCCGGCCGGAGCGCCTCCTGAAGCTCGGCCGGCAGCCGGCCCGCGACGATCAGCCGACACGCGGCGGGGCGGGTGCGCGGCGCGCGATCCGCTCGCGCACTAGGGTTGTCAGGTGACCGACGAACCACCCCTGCGCCGTCGGGCCGCCGCAAGCCGTACGGGAAACGACACCGAGCACCCGCCGTCGGCGCGGCCGGAGCCGTCGGACGCGGGGACCGAGCCCACCGGCGGCGAGTCCGTACCGCTGACCGCGCCCCGTGAGGGCACACCCGAACCGGTGGCCGTACCGGAGCAGCTTGCCGAGGTGGTGGCCCGTTTCGCGGCCGGCACCGGGCCGGTGGCCCTGGACGCCGAGCGCGCCTCCGGCTACCGCTACAGCCAGCGGGCGTACCTCGTGCAGCTGCGCCGAGGCGGCGCCGGCACCGCGCTGATCGACCCGCTGCCGCTGCCCGACCTGAGCGCCCTCGACGCCGCGATCGCCGACGCGGAGTGGGTGCTGCACGCGGCCAGCCAGGATCTGCCCTGCCTCGCCGAGCTGGGGCTACGCCCGCGCCGACTGTTCGACACCGAGCTGGCCGCCCGGCTCGCCGGGTTCGAACGGGTGGGCCTGGCCGCGCTCACCGAACAGCTGCTCGGCTTCAGCCTGGAGAAGCACCACTCCGCGGCGGACTGGTCCAGCCGGCCGTTGCCCGAGTCGTGGCTGACCTACGCCGCGCTGGACGTCGAGCTGCTGACCGACCTGCGCGACGCGCTCGACGCGGAGCTGGCCCGGCAGGGCAAGTCCGAGTGGGCGGCGGAGGAGTTCGCCGTGCTGGTGCGTACCGGCGCCCGGCCGCCCCGGGTGCGGGCCGAGCCGTGGCGACGCACCTCCGGCATCCACCGGGTACGCGGCGCGCGGGCACAGGCCCGGGTCCGCTCCCTGTGGTATGCCCGCGACCAGATCGCCGCCCGCCGGGACGCGGCGCCGGGCCGGGTGCTGCCCGACGCGGCCATCGTCGCGGCGGCCGAGCTGGACCCGAAGGACGAGAAGACGCTGCTCACCCTGCCCGGCTTCGGTGGCCGCTCGGTGCGCCGGCTGGCCCGCACCTGGCTGGCGGCGCTGGACGACGCCCGGCAGTTGCCGGACGACGCGCTGCCGGTGACACCGACGGTGGAGGGTCCTCCCCCGCCGCACCGCTGGGCCGAACGTGATCCGGCCGCCGCCGCCCGCCTGGCCCGCTGCCGCGAGGTGGTGCTGCGGGTGGCCGGCGAGCACAACCTGCCACCGGAGAACCTGATCACCCCCGACACCGTCCGCCGCGTCGCCTGGCAACCCCCCGAAGAAATCACCGAGGCGACGGTGGCCGAGGTCCTCCGCAGCTTCAACGCCCGCGAGTGGCAGATCGCCCTCCTCCTCCCCGCTCTGGCAGAAGCCCTCCTCGCCACCCCCTGATCCCCTGGGGGTCGGTGAGGGTGTGGGGTGGGCCACAGTGGGGTGTGGCGGCACGGGTTATTACTGGCGAGTAGCATCGGGGAAACGCCAGTGCCGGCTAGGAGGCTCAAGTGCCCCGTGAAGTCCGGGATGTCGTCTTCGTCGACGGCGTCCGTACCCCATTCGGCAAGGCGGGTGGCATGTACGCCAACACCCGCGCCGACGACCTGGTGATCCGATGCATCCGCGAGCTGCTGCGCCGCAACCCGCAGCTGCCGCCGGACCGGGTCGAGGAGGTCGCCATCGCCGCCACCACCCAGATCGGTGACCAGGGCCTGACCATCGGCCGCACCGCCGCCCTGCTGGCGGGCCTGCCCAAGACGGTTCCCGGCTTCGCCATCGACCGGATGTGCGCCGGGGCGATGACCGCCGTGACCACCGTCGCCAGCGGCATCGCCGTGGGCGCGTACGACGTGGCGATCGCCGGCGGCGTCGAGCACATGGGCCGCCACCCGATGGGCGAGGGCGTCGACCCCAACCCGCGTATCGTCGCGGAGAAGCTGGTCGACCCGTCCGCGCTGGTCATGGGCGCCACCGCGGAGAACCTGCACGACCGGGTCCCGCACATCACCAAGGAGCGGACCGACGCGTTCGCCCTCGCCTCGCAGCAGAAGACCGCGAAGGCGTACGCCAACGGCAAGCTCCAGGACGACCTGGTGCCGGTCGCGATCCGCGACCCGGAGACCGGCTGGGGTCTGGCCACGGTCGACGAGGCGCCCCGGGACACCTCGATGGAGAAGCTGGCCTCCCTCAAGACTCCGTTCCGCCCGCACGGCAAGGTCACCGCAGGCAACGCGGCCGGCCTGAACGACGGTGCCACCGCCAGCCTGCTGGTGGCCGAGGAGGTCGCCCGCGAGCTGGGCCTGCCGATCGCCATGCGGCTGGTGTCGTACGGCTTCGTCGGCGTGGAGCCCGAGGTGATGGGCGTCGGCCCGATCCCGTCGACGGAGAAGGCGCTGCGCATCGCCGGCCTGAGCATCGACGACATCGGCCTGTTCGAGCTGAACGAGGCGTTCGCCGTGCAGGTGCTCGCCTTCCTCGACCACTTCGGCATCGCCGACGACGACCCCCGGGTGAACCAGTGGGGCGGCGCGATCGCCATCGGTCACCCGCTCGCCTCCTCGGGCGTACGGCTGATGACCCAGCTCGCCCGGCAGTTCGCCGAGCACCCCGAGGTCCGCTACGGCATCACCGCGATGTGCATCGGCATCGGCATGGGCGGCACCGTGATCTGGGAGAACCCACACTGGACGGAGTCCGGTCAGCCGGCTCAGCGGGAGGGCAACAAGTGAGCGCGCTCGCGGCACCGAACGAGGTGGTCACCCGGGCGCTGCTGCGCCAGGTGAACGTACCGGGGCTGGACCGCCCGGCCGCCCTGATCACCCTCGACAACGGATTCGACCACACCAAGCCGAACACCTTCGGCCCGGCCGGCCTGACCAGCCTGGACGAGGCGATCAGCGCCGCCCTGGCGGCCGACCCGGCGTTCATCGCGGTCACCGGCAAGCCGTACATCTTCTGCGTCGGCGCGGACATCACCGGCCTGCCGCTGCTCGCCGACCGCGCGCAGGCGCTGGAGATCGGCCGGCTCGGGCACCGCGTCTTCGCCCGGCTCAAGGACAGTGCCGTCCCGACCTTCGCCTTCGTCAACGGCGCGGCCATGGGCGGCGGCCTCGAACTGGCCCTGCACTGCCACTACCGGACGCTGTCGGCGGGCGCCGCGGCCCTGGCGCTGCCCGAGGTCTCCCTCGGCCTGATCCCGGGCTGGGGCGGCACCCAACTGCTGCCGAACCTGATCGGCATCCCGGCGGCCACCCAGGTGATCATCCAGAACCCGCTGATGCAGAACAAGATGCTCAAGCCGAAGCAGGCCGCCGAGCTGGGCATCGCCGACGTGCTGCTGGAGCCGGCCGACTTCCTCGAGCGCTCGCTGGAGTGGGCGGCCGGCGTGGTGCGTGGCGAGGTCACCGTGACCCGGCCCGAGGTCGACAAGGACATGTGGGCGGGCGTGCTCTACTTCGCCCGGCAGACCCTGGACCAGCGGCTGCACGGTGCCGTCCCGGCCGCGTACCAGGCGCTGGACCTGCTGGAGACGGCGAAGGACGCCGACTTCGCCGCCGGCACCGCCGCGGAGGACGAGGCCCTGGCCAACCTGGTCTTCTCCGAGGAACTGCGCAGCGGCCTGTACGCCTTCGACCTGGTGCAGCGGCGGGCCAAGCGGCCGGCCGGCGCGCCGGACAAGGGCCTGGCCCGCCCGGTGACCAAGGTGGGCATCGTCGGCGCCGGCCTGATGGCCAGCCAGCTGGCGCTGCTGTTCGCCCGCCGCCTGCAGGTACCGGTCGTGCTCACCGACCTGGACCAGGCCCGGGTGGACAAGGGCGTGGGCTACGTGCACACCCAGATCGAGAAGGCCGTCAGCAAGGGCCGGATGGACAAGGGCACCGCGGCCAAGCTGTACGGCCTGGTCTCCGGCTCGGTCGACAAGAGCGTCTTCGCGGACGCCGACTTCGTCATCGAGGCGGTCTTCGAGGACCTGACCGTCAAGAAGCAGGTCTGGGCCGAGCTGGAGAAGATCGTCAAGCCGGAGGCCGTGCTGGCGACGAACACCTCCTCGCTGTCGATCACCGCCATGGCCGAGGACCTGGAGCACCCGGAGCGGGTGGTCGGCTTCCACTTCTTCAACCCGGTCGCGGTGCTGCCGCTGCTGGAGATCGTCCGGGGCGAGCGCACCGACGACGCGACGCTGGCCACCGCCTTCGCGGTGGGCAAGCAGCTGAAGAAGTCCTGCGTACTGGTCTCCGACGCGCCCGCGTTCGTGGTGAACCGGCTGCTGACCCGTTTCCTCGGCACGGTCTTCGCCGCCGTGGACGCCGGTACTCCGTTGGAGGTGGCGAACCGGGCGCTGGACCCGCTGGGCCTGCCGATGCGTCCACTGGCGTTGCTCCAGCTCGTCGGCCCCGCCGTGGCGTACCACGTCGGCGGCACCCTGCACGCCGCGTTCCCGGACCGGTTCGGCGTCAGCGAAAACCTCAAGCGGATCGCCGACTCCGGCCAGCCGATCGTGGTCGACGACGAGATCAACGCCGAGGTGGCGAAGCTGCTGGTCGTCGGCGACCAGCCGCTCACCGAGGAGCAGGTACGCGGCAACGCGCTCGACGCGCTGGCCCAGGAGATCCGGCTGATGCTCGACGAGGGCGTGGTGGCCGAGGCGCAGGACATCGACCTGTGCATGATCCTCGGCGCCGGCTGGCCGTTCCACCTGGGCGGCGTCACGCCGTACCTGGACCGGACCGGCACCAGCGAGCGGGTCACCGGCCGGCGGTTCCTGCCCCTGGGGGCGGCCAGCCTCGCCGGCTGAGTCGACCAGGACGACCAGGGGTCGCGGTGGTCACCCGGAGCGGGTGACTACCTTCGGCTGCTCTACGCGCGGGTCGGTGAGCCGCACTGCCCGGTCTGCGGC
>NZ_JBFBAO010000252.1:0-10602 GCF_040682255.1 Micromonospora sp. NPDC051296
CCGGCTCCGTGAGCTGCCGTTCGACATGCGGCAGCGGTTCCCGTCGATGGCGCGGGGCGAGGACGGGTACTGGCGGCTCCCCGGCGACCCGCTGCCGCTGGTCGTCACGTTCGTCGCCACGAAGCCGGAGCAGTGAGGACGGCACCGTGACCGCACCGCTTCCGCCGGCGCTCACGACCGACCTTCCCGCCGCACCGCTGCTGCAGCGGGCGCTGCTGATCCGCCGGGCCGAGGAGCGGTTGCTCGAACTCTTCGCCGAGGGTGAACTGTCCGGTACCGTGCACTGCTGCATCGGTCAGGAGCTGGTCGGCGCCGCGCTGGGCGAGGTCCTGATCCGGGACGACACCGTCTTCTCGAACCACCGGTGTCACGGGCACTACCTCGGCGCCGGGCACGACCTGGAAGGACTGTTCGCCGAGATCATGGGCCGCCGCGACGGGGCCTGCGGTGGCCTCGGCGGCAGCCAGCACCTGCACCGGGACGGCTTCTACTCCGGCGGCGTCCTCGGCGGCCTGGTGCCGATCGCCGCCGGAGCCGGCATGGCGCACCGGCTCGACGCCTCCCCCGGGATCGCCGTCGCGGTCATCGGCGACGGCACGCTCGGCGAGGGCGTGCTCTACGAGACGATGAACCTGGCCGCGCTCTGGCGCCTGCCGCTGCTGCTGGTCCTGGAGCGCAACGGCGTCGCGCAGTCGACCGACACCCGCACCACCACCGCCGGCACCGCCGCCGGGCGTGCGGAGGCGTTCGGCATCCCGGTCGTGGAAAGCAGCACCGGGGACCCGGCCGCGCTGTCCGCCGCCACGGCGCACGCCGCCCGGGCGGTCCGCTCCGGCGCGGGGCCGGTGATGCTGATCATCGACACGTACCGGTTGGCCCCGCACTCCAAGGGCGACGACCACCGCGATCCGGCGCGGATCGCCGCGGGTTGGTCCCGTGACCCGCTGCGCCGGGCGCTGGACCAGGGCGGGGAGACCGTCGCCGCGCTGGACCGGGCCGCGCGCGGGCGGGTGGCGCAGGCGGTGGAGGCCGCCCGGGCCTCGCCGATACCGGATCCGGCCGTGCTGCTGACCCGGCCGGCCGACCCGGAGCCGGCGCGCTTCCACCGGATGGCCGCCACCGACGGCCGGCGCGTCGTCACCGCGCTGCGCGACGGCCTCGAGGCGCTGCTCGACGCGGACCCGGGAATGCTGCTGCTCGGCGAGGACGTCGAGGATCCGTACGGTGGCGCGTTTCGGGCCACGGCCGGGCTGAGCACGTTGTTTCCCGGCCGGGTTCGCAACACGCCGATCTCCGAGGCCGCGATCGTCGGGGTCGGCACCGGGCTCGCGCTCGGCGGCCGGCGCGCGCTCGTGGAGATCATGTTCGGCGACTTCGTGCTGCTCGCCGCCGATCAGCTGATCAACCAGGCGGCGAAGCTGCGCGCGGTCTACGGCGCCGGCGGGCCCGGCCGCCTGATCGTGCGCACCCCGATGGGCGGACATCGCGGGTACGGGCCCACGCACAGCCAGACGCTCGACCGGCACCTCGTCGGCGTGCCCGGCCTGCGAGTCGCCGCGCTGCACAGCCTGCTCGACCCGCTCACCGTCTACCGTGGACTGCTGGACGCGGACGGCGACCCTGCGGTCGTGCTGGAGAACAAGCTGCTCTACGGCCGCCGGCTCGGCGCGGGCGTGCCGGACGGGTTCGTCGCCTGGCAGACCGCGGACGCGCTGCCGACCGTGCGGGTGGCCGCGGACGACACCGCCGCCGACGTCACGCTCATCGGTTACGGCGGGATGCTCGACGATCTGCTCACCGCTGCCGACCGGCTCTTCGCCGAGCACGACGTGCTCGCCCAGGTCCTCTGCCCGGCCCAGATCTTCCCGTTCGACCTGGGCCCGCTGCGCCCGCTGCTGGCCGGCAGCCGCGCGATCGTGGTCGCCGAGGAGGGGCAGGGCTTCGCCGGTTTCGGTGCCGAGGTCCTGGCCCAGCTCGCCGAACGTCCGGTCGCCGGGTCACCCCGGCTGGCGCGGGTCGCCGCCGCGCCGGTTCCGATCCCGGCCGCCCCTTCGCTGGAACGGGCGGTCCTGCCCACGGCCGACTCGGTCGTCGCCGCGACCCTGGAGGTACTGCCCAGTGCCGGCTGAAGTGATTCTGCCGAAGCAGAACCCGAACGACGACGCCGCCGAAGTGCTCCGCTGGCTGGTCGCCGACGGCGACCAGGTCTCGGCCGGCGACGACCTAGTCGAGGTCGAGTCCACCAAGGCGGTCACCGTCATTGAGTCACCCGGCCCCGGCTACCTGCGGCGGCTCGCCGCCGAGGGTGACGTGGTCCCCACCGGGGCGCCGATCGCACTGCTCTTCCCCTCGCTGGACGAGCTGGCCGCGACCGCGACCGCACCGGACCCGGGCGAGACCGCGGCGGCCGTGACCGGGCCGCGCTTCTCCGCCGAGGGCCTGCGCGAGCTGCGGCGGCTCGACCTGAGCGCGGACCTGTTCCAGGGACGTGGCCTCATCACCGGCGCGATGGTCCGCCGGACCGCAGCGGAGCTGACGCACGCCGGGCCCGCGGTGCGGCGCACGCCGATCGGCCCGGCCAAACAGACCGAGATCGCCCGCCTGCACGCGGGCGGCGCCGCGCTCGCCAGCGCGCTCACCGTCGCGTTCGGCGCGGACGCCCTCGACCGGGCGCCGGCCGAGGGCGACGTGTCACCGCTGCCGCTGGCACTGATCATTCACGCGCTGGCCGGCGCCCTGACCGAGTTCCCCGGACTGAACGCGCGTTTCGCCGGTGACCACGTGGAGCAGTACACCGACATCAACGTCGGCGTGGCGGTGGACGCCGGGCACGGCCTGCGGGTGCCGGTGATCAAGCACGCGGACCGGCTCGGGCCGGAACAGATCACGCTCGACCTGCTCGACCTGCTCGCCGCGTACCACGATCGTGGCCTGCACGCGGACGACGTCGCGGGTGCCACGGTCACCGTCAGCGACCTGTCCGGGCAGAACATCCTGCAGTTCCAGCCACGGATCAACCAGGACCAGACGCTCGCGGTCGGCGTCGGCGCGGATTCCTCGCTGCCCGGCCGTCCGATGACGCTGACCGCGGTCTTCGACCACCGGGTCTCCAGCGGCCGGGCCGTGGCCGACTTCCTCACCCGGGTGCGCGCGCGGCTGCTGGAGGATTGATGAGCGACCCGCTCGCCGCACAGCTAGCCGGGCTCACCCCGGAGCAGCAGCGACTGTTCCTGCAACGCCTGCGGGTGCGCCGGCGCCGGCGGAGCGCCGAGGAGCGGCCAGCGGCAGCGGCAGCGTCCTGGCCGCTGTCCCCCGCCCAGGAACGGCTATGGCTGCTGGAGACGCTGACGCCGGGCGACCCGGCGTACACCGTGCCGTTCGCGATCCGGATCGCCGGCCCGCTCGACCGGCCGGCGTTGGAGACCGCAGTCCGGGCGGTGCTGGACCGGCACGGCGCGCTGCGCACCATCATCGTCGAGCAGGGCCCGGCGCAGGTGGTCCGCGACGACCTGCACGCCGCGCTCGCCTGGACCGACCTGTCTGGGTTGCCGGCGCCGGAGCGCGCCACCACGTTCGACCGGCTCGCGGCCGAGCACGGCGTCCGGACCTTTGACCTGACCACCGGGCCGCCGGTGGCGCTGCACGCGGTCCAGCTCGACGATCGGGAGACCGTGCTGCTGGCAGCCGTGCACCACATCGTCTTCGACGCCGCCTCGGTGACGATCGTCCTCGACGACCTGGCCGCGGCGTACGACGACGCGGTCGCCGGCCGGCGCAGCACGTCCGCCGGCCCTGGGCACGAGTTCGGGGAACACTGCGCGGCGGAGCGTGCCGCGGACCGGGAACGCGGGCTGACGTACTGGACGGACACACTGCGCGGCGCCCCACCGCTGTCCACGCTGCCGGCGCACCGGGCCCGGGCCGAGTCCGGGCCGGGCGGGCAGGTGCCGCTGCGGCTGCCGGCCGGCCGGACCACCGCGCTGTTCGCGCTGCTGCGGGCGGAGCGGGTGACGCGGTACGCGGCGCTGCTCGCTGCGGCCAGTCTGGCGCTGCGGCGCGCGAACGGGCAGGACACCGTGGTCGTCGGCGTGCCGGCGAGCACGCGTACCCGGCCGGAGCTGGCCCGCGTGGTCGGCTGCTTCTACAACCCGCAGGCGCTGCGGCTCGACCTGGACGGCGACCCGACGGTCCGGGAGCTGCTGCGTCGCGCCCACCGCGCCGTCGGCGGAGCCCAGGCGAACGCGGACGTGCCGTTCGGGGACGTGGTCCGGGCCCTGCGCGCGACCCGCGGCGACCGGCACAACCCGCTGTTCCAGACCATGCTGAGCCTGCTCGACGCGCCGTCGCGGGAGCGGCACGGCGGCGGGGCGCGGTTCACGCTCGACCCGGCGCCGGCCGGGCGTACCGACATGGACCTGTTCGTCACCGTCACGGTCGGCGCGGACGGCGGCCTGGTCGGCGTCTGCCGGTTCGCCGGCCACCTCGACGAGCCGGACGTGGCCGCGTGGACGGCCGACCTGACCGGGCTGCTGGATCGGCTGGCGGACGGCGCGGACCAGCCGATCAGCCGGTTCGCGCCGATGCCGGACGTGGTCCGGCCCGCCGTGGCGGCATCCGCGGGGGCCGCCTACCGGGCGCCGGGCACCCCGACGGAGGCACTGCTGGCCGGTGTCTGGGCGCGGGTGCTCGGCGTGGACCGGGTCGGCGCGGACGACAACTTTTTCCAGCTAGGGGGCGACTCCATGCAGGTGGTCCAGGTGATCGCGGAGGCGGCCGCGGCCGGGCTGTCCCGCTCCCCGGGCGACCTGCTGCGCCACCCGACCGTCGCCGGGCTCGCCGCCCTGGCGCCCCGGCAGCCCCGGCGACGGGAGACGGTGGTCGCTGGTGACGTGCCGCCGACCCCGGCGCAGGCGTGGTTCCTGACCGAGATCCTGCCGCACCTGAGCCGTCCCGGGCACTTCAACCATCCGTACCATGCGGAGCTGCTCCGGCCGGTGACCGCAGCCGAGCTGTCCGGCGCGGTGACCGCGCTGGCCCGCCGGCACGACGCGCTACGGCTGCGACTTGTCCCTGACGGCGACGGACGGCGACGGCAGATCAGCGTCGCGGACGCCGGGCCGGTGCCCTTCGACACGCACGACCTGCGCGACGCTGACGCGGAGAAGGCAGACCGGCTCGCCGCGGACATAGCGGATACGGCACAGCGTGGCCTGTCGCTGTCGGCGGCACCGATGCGGGCCGTCCATTTCCGGATGCCCGGCGGGCAGCCCGACCGGCTCCTCCTCATCTGCCATCACCTGCTGATCAGCGTGGGCGCGCCTGCTCCGCGACGCGGCCACCGCGCCGGAGCTGACCGGCCAGCGCACGTTCTGGCGCGCGCAGGCCCGCGCCGAGGAACTGCCGGTCGACCTTCCCGGCACCGCCGTCCGGTTCGGATCGCGGGCCGGGGTGCGCCGTGTCCTCGCCGCCGACGTCACCGCGCGGCTTGCCGCGGAGGCGCGCGCGGCCGGTACCGGCCTCAGCGACCTGCTGCTGGCCGCCACCGCCGTCGCGGTCGCCGCGTGGCAGGGCGGGAACGAGCTGACCGTCGCGCTGGCCGCGCCGGGCCGCAACGGGCCGCCCGGCCACGACGTCGACGTGACGCGGACGGTCGGCTGGTTCCAGTACTTCTACCCGCTTCGCCTGCGCCTGGGCCGCCCGTCAACCCTGCCGCGGCTCGCCGGCGAGTTGCGCGCGCAGATCGGCGCGGTGCCGATGCACGGGCTCGGGCACGGCCTGCTCACCCACGCACACCCCGATCCGGCGGTACGGGAGGAGATGGCGCGATCGGCCGGGCCGCAGGTCAGCTTCAACTACCTGGGCGAGATCGGCTCCTGGGACCGGCAGCCGGCCGCCCGGGTCCTGCGGCCGTCGGCGCACCCGTCCGGCACTGCCCAGGATCCGGCGGGCCGCTGGCCGTACCTGCTCGACATCGCCGGTGAGCTGCGCGAGGGCCGGCTGCGGTTCGTCGCACACCACGGCACCGGACTGCACCGCACGGCAACCGTGGACGGGCTCATGGACGAGATCGTTCGACTCCTGGACGGGGGCGCGCGATGACACACCTCGTGGTGGTCAACGATGAGGAGCAGTACTCGATCTGGCCGGCCGACGGGACGACGCCACCGGACGGCTGGCGCGAGACCGGGTTCACCGGCAGCCGCGTGGAGTGCTTGGCACACATCGGCCGGGTGTGGACCGACCAGCGCCCGCGCAGCGCGCGCGGCGACGGCGTCCACGACCTGGTGGAGGTGCAGGTCGCGGCGCGCCCGAACGAGCCGGCCGTGGCGGACGCGACGACCGGGGACACGCTCACGTACGCCGGGCTGTGGTCGGCGGCCGGTGCGCTCGCGGTCGACCTGGCCGGCGTCGGCGTCGGCGCCGGTGACATCGTCGGCCTGCGGGTGAACCGCTCCGTCGACCTGGTGGTCGCGATGCTCGCCGTCACCCGGGCCGGCGCGGCCTATCTGTGCCTGGACGCGGACGCGCCGCCGGACCGGGTCACCTCGGTCCTCGACCAGGCCAAGATCGCCGCGATGCTACACCCGGCCGGCGCCGCCGACGGCATGCCGGTCACCCGCGGCCTGAGGCTGGCCGTGCACCGGGACGCCGCGTCCGCCGGGAGCGCGTTGCCGCCGGCGACCGACCCGGACGACCCGATCTACGTCATGTACACGTCCGGGTCCACTGGCGAGCCGAAGGGCGTGGTGGTGCCGCACCGCGCGGTGCGACGGCTCGCCGTCAACCCGCTGTTCTGCACCATCGCGCCCGGTGACCGCGTCGCGCACGCGGCCAACCCCGCGTTCGACGCCGCCACGTTCGAGGTGTGGAACACGCTGGTCGCCGGCGGCACCGTGGTGGTCTTTCCGGCGCTGACCGACGTGACGTTCGCACGGTGGAGCGCGCTGCTGACCTCGGCGGGCATCACCACCATGTTCCTCACCACGTCGCTGTTCCACCTGATCGCCCGGGAACGACCGGCCGCGCTCGCCCCGCTGTCCAACCTCGTCGTCGGCGGCGAGCAGCTGGACCTGACCGCGGTCCGCCGGGTCCTCGCCGCCGGTCCGCCCGGCCGGATCGTCAACGGGTACGGGCCGACGGAGACCACCACGTTCGCCGCCTATTTCGACTGCACCGAGGCAGGTCTCTCCGATGTGGACCGGATTCCGATCGGCCGGCCGCTGCAGCGGACCACGCTGCGGATCCTCGACGAGAACCTGCGGCCCACACCGCCGGGCGAGACCGGCGAGCTGTGCGTCGGCGGCCCCGGCGTCGCGCTCGGCTACCTGCGCCGGCCCGACCTTACTGCGCTGCGGTTCGTCACCGACCCGGCGACCGGCGAGACCATCTACCGCACCGGCGACCTGGCGCGCCTGCGGCCGGACGGCGACTACGAGGTGCTCGGCCGGCTTGACCGCCAGATCAAGCTGTGGGGCTTCCGGATCGAGCTGGAGGAGGTTGAGTCCGCGATCCTTGCCACTGGGCTGGTCGACGCCGCGTTCGTGGAGAAGACCGGTTCCGGCCCCGACTCGATGCTGGTCGGGTTCGTCCTGGCCGCCGGCGACGGCGCGCCGGGCACGCTGCCCCGGCGGCTGAACACGGCGCTCGGCGCCCGGCTGCCCGGCTACATGATCCCGGCCCGCTGGCTGGTGCTGCCCGAGGTGCCGCTCGGTTCCACCGGCAAGGTCGACCGCCGCGCGCTGCACCGAATGCTGCCCGGTCCCCGATAGCTCCCGCACGGGACAGCAACACGGATGCGATGGCGATCCTGCGCCGTGGCTGAGCCGACGCTGCCGGGATCCACCCGCCGGGATTCGCCCTATTGGTTCGATACCAGAAATACGGGCTGCAAAGGTCACCGGGATCGGCGAGCGACGCAGCGAGGAACCCACGCCTGAGCGCATCGGCATGGCCACGAAGCGTTTTGCGCGGATATGGTTGCGATCCCAACCCCACGGAGTCCCGCCCCCACCCCCGGAGTTCCGGATGCACCGGCCGCTGTCCAACCTGACCGAGCGGATCGAACGCGCTCTCAACGAACGGCTCATCCCGGCGCTGTACCGGGACGCCGAACCCGTACGTGTCGAGGCGGCGCACCTGCCCGGCGAGCCGGTGCCGGCGAGCGAGGGGCTGGCGATGGCGTACGCGCCCTTCGCGGTGGGTCAGCCATGGGGGCGCGCCTGGGGCACCACGTGGTTCCGGTTCACCGGAGAGGTGCCGGCACGGATGCGCGGCAGCCGGGTCGAGCTCCTCGTCGATCTCGGCTTCGAGCGGGCCGGGCCGGGATTCCGCTCCGAGGGCCTCGCGTACACGGCCGACGGCACGCCGATCAAGGGCATCGAGCCGCGGACGGCGTACGTACCGATCGCCCGGCCCGCCACCGGTGGCGAACGGGTCGAGGTGTACGTCGAGGCGGCCGCCAACCCCCGGTTCGACGGCAGCGTCTCCCCGCTCGGCGACCCTGAGACGCTGCCCGACCGCCCGCTCTACCGGCTGGACCGGGCGGAACTCGCGGTGCTGGACGAGGAGGTGCACGCGCTCGTCCTGGACGTACAGGTGTTGCACCAGCTGGCGCTGCAACTGGCCGAGACGGACCCCCGGCACCACGAGATCCGCCGAGCCCTGGAACTGATGCTCGACGAGCTCGACGTCGCCGATGTCTCCGGCGGGGCCGCCGCCGCCCGCGCCTGCTTGTCCGGGGTGCTGGCCTCCCCCGCCGTGCCGAGCGCCCACCGGGTCACCGCCGTCGGGCACGCCCACATCGACTCGGCCTGGCTCTGGCCGGTACGCGAGACCATCCGCAAGTGTTCCCGGAGCTTCTCCAACGTCGTGGCGCTCGCCGACGAGTATCCGGAACTGGTCTTTGCCTGCTCCTCCGCCCAGCAGTACGCGTGGCTGCAGGAGCACCATCCGAAGGTGTACCGCCGCGTCGCGGAGAAGGTGGCCACCGGCCAGTTCCTCCCGGTCGGCGGCATGTGGGTGGAGTCCGACACCAACATGCCGGGCGGCGAGGCGATGGTGCGCCAGTTCACCCAGGGCAAGCGGTTCTTCGCCGCCGAGTTCGGCGTCGAGCCCCGGGAGGTCTGGCTCCCCGACTCGTTCGGCTACTCGGCGGCGCTGCCGCAGCTCGCCCGGCTGGCCGGGTTCCGCTGGTTCCTCAGCCAAAAGATGTCGTGGAACCAGACCAACCGCTTCCCGCACCACACCTTCTGGTGGGAGGGCATAGACGGAAGCCGGGTCTTCACCCACTTCCCACCCGCCGAAACGTACAGCTCAGAGCTGTCCGGGAAGGATCTGGCGTACGGGGTGAGCAACTTCGCCGAGCACGGGCGGTCCAGCGTGTCGCTGCTGCCGTTCGGCTACGGGGACGGCGGGGGCGGCCCGACCAGGGAGATGCTCGAAACCGCCCGGCGAGTGGCCGACCTCGAAGGCTCGCCCAGGGTCGCCATCCGCACCCCTGCGGAGTTCTTCGCCGAGGCGGAGCGGGAATACCCGGACGCCCCGGTGTGGAGCGGCGAGATGTACCTCGAACACCACCGGGGCACGTACACCAGCCAGTCGGCGATGAAACGTGGCAACCGGCGGACCGAGCACCTGCTGCGGGAAGCCGAGTTGTGGTCCACCGCCGCGGCCCTGCGGGCCGGGCATCCGTACCCGTACGCCGAACTCGATGCCATCTGGCAGGAAACGCTGCTGCTCCAGTTCCACGACATCCTGCCCGGCAGCTCGATCGCCTGGGTGCACCGGGAGGCGCGGCAGACGTACGCGAAGCTGGCGGACCGGCTGGAAGGGGTGATCGAGTCGGCGCTGACCGCGCTGACCGGCCCCGGGTCGGTGCCGTTGACCGCGAACGCCGCGCCGCACGAGCGGGGCGGCGTACCGGCGCTCGGGGTCTCCGCGGGCCGCGGCGGCGCCCCGGACGTGTCGGTGCGGTCCGGACCGGATGGCACGGTGCTGGACAACGGCCTGCTCCGGGTGCACCTCGGCCCCGACGGGACGGTGTCCGCGATCCGCGACCTGGTCGCCGACCGCGACGTGCTTCGGCCCGGCACCGCAGCCAACGTCCTGCAACTGCACCCGGACAGGCCCAACAAGTTCGACGCCTGGGACATCGAAGACTTCTATCGCAACCGGCGCCGCGACCTGACCGAGGTCACCAAGATCGTGGTCGAGGCGGACGATCCCCGGCTGGCCCGGGTCCGGGTGACCCGCGACGACCGGAACTCCGCGTACGTCCAGACCGTGTCGCTCGCGGCCGGCGAGCGCGTGCTGCGGTTCACCACCGAGGTGGACTGGCACGAACAGGAAACCCTGCTCAAGGTCGCCTTCCCGATCGACGTCCAGGCCGCGCAGTCCAGCTCGGAAATCCAGTTCGGCCACGTGCAGCGACCAACTCACACCAACACATCGTGGGACGCGGCGAGGTTTGAGATCTGCGCCCACCGGTGGCTGCACGTCGGGGAGCCCGGCTACGGCGTGGCGCTGGTCAACGACGGCACGTACGGCCACGACGTGACCCGCCAACCACCCGGTGACGTGTTGGGGGCGCAGCCGACCACGGTA
>NZ_JBFBAO010000253.1:0-10517 GCF_040682255.1 Micromonospora sp. NPDC051296
ATCCAGGTTGCCGCTGCGGGACTGGTCGCGGTCGACCTCCTGCAGGGCGAGGACGTCGGCGTCGAGGTCGCTGACGGCGGCGGCGAGCCGGGCGGGGTCGACCAGGCCGTCGGTCAGGGATCGGCCGTGCAGCAGGTTGAACGTGGCCAGGCGCACGGTGTCACCTTAACGACGCCGTGGCACTGTTACCCGATGGTGCGGGCGTTGCTCTGTTCAATGCTGGTGTTCGTGGTGGTCGGCGTGGCGGGTGTGTGGCTGGCGCGGCAGCGCGGCCGGTGAGGCTGGCCACAGGCGGCGGCGCGGGGTAGGTGCGGGTGGGAAGAATGGCGGGCCGTGGACCTGGACCCGCTGACCATCACGACCTTGTTGACGGCCGCCGCCCTGGCTGGCTGGGTGGACGCCGTGGTGGGTGGTGGCGGTTTGCTGCTGTTGCCGGCGTTGTTGGTGGCTGCGCCGGGCATGCCGCCGGCCACCGCGTTGGGCACGAACAAGCTGGCGGCGATCGCGGGTACGTCCACGGCGGCGGTGACGTTCGCCCGCCGTACGAAGATCGACTGGGCGGTGGCGGGGCCGGCGGCGGCGATGGCGGTGGTCTGCGCCGGCTTGGGCGCGGCGTTGGCCGGGGCGGTGCCGCCGTCGGCGTACCGGCCGGTGGTGCTGGTGGTGTTGATGTCGGTGGCGCTGTTCGTGGTGTTGCGTCCCCGGCTCGGGGTGCTCGCCGTGCCGCAGCGGCGCACCCGCACTCGGATGGTGGTGGCGGTGCTGGTCGCCGGGGTCGGTATCGCCACGTACGACGGGTTGATCGGGCCGGGCACCGGCACGTTCCTGGTGGTGGCGTTCACGGCGTTGGTGGGTGCGGACTTCGTGCACGGCTCGGCGATGGCGAAGGTGGTCAACGCGGGCACCAACGCCGGGGCGCTGGCGGTGTTCGCGGTGACCGGGCACGTGTGGTGGCTGCTCGGCGCGGCGATGGCGGTGTGCAACATCGCCGGCGCGATGGTGGGGGCGCGGATGGCGTTGCGCCGGGGTTCGGGGTTCGTGCGGGTGGTGCTGCTGGTGGTGGTGCTGGCGCTGGTGGCGAAGCTGGGCTACGACCAGTGGCTGGCCGGGTGAGCGGGCGGGTCCGGTCGGCGGTCGGGTGAGCGTGGCGGCGTCCGGCGTGTGATCATCGGCGGATGCCGGTGCGCGCGGAACACGATCGGGCCGTTCTGGCGGGGCTGCTGGGCCGGGATCCGGTGCTGCACGCCTACGAGCTGGGCGACCTGGACGACTTCTTCTGGCCGTACACGTCGTGGTACCGGCGTGGGGACGCGGTGGTGTTGCTGTATCACGGCGCGCAGCCGCCGACCCTGCTGGCGCTGGCCGGGCCGGCCGGGGTGGGTGAGCTGGCCGCGTTGCTGGGTGAGGTGGCGGCGGTGCTGCCGGCTCGGCTGGAGGCGCACCTGTCCCCCGGTCTGGAGGCGGCGCTGGCCGGATCGTTCCGGGTGACGTCGTGCGGGTTGCACCACAAGATGGCGTTGACCGATCCGCAGCGGTTGGCGGCGGTGCCGCCGGCCGGGGTGACGTTGGGCCGGGCGGACCTGCCGCGGCTGGACGAGTTGTACGCGGCCGCGTACCCGGGCAACTGGTTCGACGCGCGGATGGTGGACACCGGCCGGTACGTGGGTATCCGTGACGGTGACGCGCTGGTGGCGGTGGCCGGGGTGCATGTGTTCTCCCGGGCCTACCGGGTGGCGGCGCTGGGCAATGTGACCACCCACCCGGCGTGGCGGGGTCGGGGGCTGGCAGCGGCGGCGGTGGCCCGGCTGTGCGGGCTGTTGCGCGCCGACACCGACCAGGTGACCCTGAACGTGAAGGCGGACAACGTCGCCGCGGTGCGGCTGTACGAGCGGTTGGGGTTCACCCGGGTGGCCGACTACAGCGAGTTCACCCTGACCGCGCGGTGACGGGCCGGGCGCGGCGGGCGCCGGTGGGCGGGTGACAATGGCGGCCATGGCCCAGGCGTCGCTGCGTACCTCCCGGATCCTGCTCGTGCCGCTGGGCGACGAGCATCTGGCGGGCGAGGTCGAGTTGGACGCCGATCCGGAGGTGATGCGTTACCTGGGTCCGGCCCGGTCGGCCGGCGAGGTGGGCGAGGCGCACGAGCGGCGGCTGGCGGCCGCGCGGCAGGTGCCCGGCCTGGGTTTCTGGGCGGGTCTGGTCGACGGTGGGTTCGTCGGCTGGTGGATTCTGGAGCCGCCGCAGCGCCCCGACCAGGGGCCGGTGGCCGGGCAGGCCGAGTTGGGCTACCGGCTGCTGCGCCGGTACTGGCGGCAGGGGTTGGCCAGCGAGGGGGCCCGGGAGCTGATCCGGCACGGCTTCGCCGACCTGGGGTTGCGGCGGATCTTCGCCGAGACGATGGCGGTGAACGCCGCGTCCCGGGCGACGATGGCTGCGGTGGGGATGCGGTACGTGCGTACCTTCCACCAGTCGTGGCCGGATCCGCTGCCCGGTGCGGAGTTGGGTGAGGTGGAGTACGAGATCACCCGCGGGCGGTGGGCGACCTCAGGCGCGGCGGGGTGAGTCGAAGCGGCCGGCGCGGATCTCCCGCAGGGCGCGGCGGCGGATGTCGCCGCGCAGGGTGTCGACGTACAGGCGCCCGGCCAGGTGGTCGGTCTCGTGTTGCAGGGCGCGGGCGAGGAAGCCGCTGCCGGCGATGGTGAGTGGTTCGCCGTGCTGGTCGAAGCCGTGGGCGGTGGCGTGCAGGGCGCGGCGGGTCGGGAAGTACAGGCCGGGGATGGACAGGCATCCCTCGTCGTCGTCCTGGAGTTCCTCGGACACCTCCAGCACGGGGTTGATCATGTGGCCGCGGTGGCCGTCGGCGTCGTAGACGAAGACCTGGGCGTTGACGCCGATTTGCGGGGCGGCGACGCCGGCGCGGCCGGGCGCGCCGAGCAGGGTGTCCATCAGGTCGGTGACCAGGTCGCGCAGCTCGGCGTCGAAGCTGGTGACCGGCTCGCAGGGGGTGCGCAGCACCGGGTCGCCGATGATTCGGATGTCCCGCATCGTCATGCCGGCAAGGCTATCGGTCGTCGGTGCCGGTCGCGCGGGTGCCCGGCCGGTCGCGGATCAACACCTCGATGCCGTCGAGGATGCGGGCCAGGCCGAACTCGAAGGCGCGTGCGGGGTCGGCGGCGCCCTGGTACTGCTGGCCGGCGGTGCTGCCGACGCGGGCCGCCAGGGGAAACCGGCGCGCGTCGAGGGCCTTCTCCAGGTACGGGGCGTGGGCCTGCCACCACTGCTGTTCGGTCAGGCCGGTGCGGCCGGCTGCCTGGGCGGCCTCCACGGCGGTGCGTACGGCGCCGTGGACGTACCCGGTGACGAGGGTGACCACGGCGTCCATCTCCAGGTCGGTCAGGCCGATGCCGTCGACGGCGCGTAGTTCGTGCTCGTAGCTGGCGATGACGTGTGGGCCCAGCGCGGGTCGGGTGGTGGCGACCTGCAGCAGCCACGGGTGGCGCAGGTAGAGCTGCCACCGGGTGCGGGCGACGTGTTCCAGGCGGGCCCGCCAGCCGCTGGGGACCTGCTCGGGTGGGGCGAGTTCGCCGTGCACGGTGTCGACCATGACGTCGAGCAGTTCGCCCTTGCCGGGTACGTGGGTGTACAGCGACATGGTGCCCACGCCGAGGGTCTGGGCGACCCGGCGCATGGACAGGGCGGCCAGTCCTTCGGTGTCGGCGAGGTCGACGGCGGCCCGCACGATCCGGTCGACGGACAGGTCGGGTCGGCCCTTGCGGCTGGCCCGTTCGCGGGTGCGCCACAGTAGGGCGAGGCTGCGCGCCGGGTCGCCGGTGCCGCTGTACTCGGTGCTCACCGCAGCACTCTAGCCGCCGGGTGCCGTACGGCGTACGGCGACGCGGTGGTCAGTCGAGGGTGGCCCGGACCGGGGCGGTCTTGGCCGCGGCCTCGGCGACCTCGGCGTCGGGGTCGCTGTCCCAGGTGATGCCGCCGCCGGCCCACACGTGCACGGCGTCGCCGTCGACGGCGGCGGTGCGGATGGTCAGCCCGAGGTCGACGCCGCCGGCGTCGACCCAGCCGAGGCCGCCCATGCTGGCGCCCCGGCCGACCGGTTCCAGGGCGGCGATGCGGTCCAGGGCGGCCAGCTTCGGCGCGCCGGTGACCGAGCCGCCGGGGCACACGGCGCGCAGCAGGTCGGCCAGGCCGAGGCCGTCGGCGGCCTCGGCGCGGACGGTGGACTCGGCCTGCCACAGGTCGCACCAGCGGCGTACGGCGAACAGGTCGTCGACGCGGACGCTGCCGGTGCGGGCGATGCGGGCCAGGTCGTTGCGCTCCAGGTCGACGATCATGATGTGTTCGGCGCGTTCCTTGGCCGAGGCGAGCAGGTCGGCGCGGCCGGCGGCGGTGGCCGGGCGGGTGCCCTTGATCGGGCGGGTGGTCAGGGTGCCGCCGCGGACCTCGATCAGGGTTTCCGGGCTGGCGCAGCCGATGGCCCAGCCGTCGCCGGTGAGCACGCCGCCGTAGCGGGCGCCGGGCAGCCGGCCGAGGCGGGCCAGGGCCGGCAGCGGGTCGCCGGTGTAGGGGGCGGCGGCGTGGCCGACCAGGTTGACCTGGTAGACCTCGCCGTGGCCGATGGCCTCGCGGACGGCGTCGACCGCGTCGGCGTGCTGGCGGCGGGTCCAGCTCTCGGTCCACGGGCCGCGCCACCAGCCGGCGGGTGCGGCCGGACGGGCCGGGGGCGCGTCGGTGTGGCCGTAGACGACGACCGCGACCTCGGGCAGGTCGGCCGGGTTTGCCGCGCCGACGGCGCCGCGGGCCAGCAGCGCGCCGGCGGCGGCGGAGACGTAGAGGGCGGCGCCGCAGACCCCGTCGGGGTCGTGGTGGCGGGGTGCCGGTCGGGCCAGGTCGTGCAGGTGCAGGCCGTGGTCGGCGAGGAACTCCTCGGTACGCGCGGCCGGGTCGCCGCCGTCGGTCGGGCGCCACTCCCAGCGGGCGCGTTCGACGAGCCGACCCCGGCACCGCGCGGGTGCGGCGGGCGGCTCGACCACCATCCGTGGGAGCGCTTCCACGACGTCCGGGCGGTTCTTACTCATCCGTTCAGCGGATTTCCCGCGCACCACGCGCACATCTGCTCGATGCGGCGTGCTTTCGCTTGGTACTGTGCGTCACTGGTCATGTGAACCATGACACAGTGCCCCCACAGTCCGGAGAACCCGATGTGCCAGCACCAACCCACCTGCCCCTCCGCCGAAGCCACCGACCGGGAAGCTGCCAGGGTCATCGCCTGCTTCCCTGAGCAGGGCTGGAGCCTGCTCTGCAACGGCGTCATCGTCTTCGAGGACACCGGCGAGCTGCTGCCCGACGGCAGCAGCATCGCTCCGCACCGCGGCCCCGCCCGACACGCGCTCGCCGCCTGAGACGATCACGATCCGTCACGACATTTCCCGCGTCGACCAAGGCTAGTCCCCCGGTCCGGGACCAGCACGACCAGGTCGGCGCGCAGCCGGGGCGGCCCTGACCGCCCCGGCTCGGCTGGCCGTCAGCCCTCGTACGCCTCCGGCGCCGGACACGAACACACCAGGTTCCGGTCGCCGTACCCGCCGTCGACCCGGCGCACCGGCGGCCAGTACTTCCCCATCCGGTCCACGCCGGCCGGGTGGCCACCCACCGACCGCGGGTACGGGTGCGGCCACTCGTCACCGGCCACCATCCCCGCCGTGTGCGGCGCGTTCGCGAGGGGATTGTCCCCCGCCGGCCACTCACCCGAGCCGACCTTGTCGACCTCCGCCCGGATGGCGATCATCGCCTCGCAGAACCGGTCCAGCTCGGCCAGGTCCTCACTCTCGGTCGGCTCCACCATCAGCGTGCCGGCCACCGGGAACGACATCGTCGGCGCGTGGAAGCCGTAGTCGATCAGCCGCTTGGCCACGTCGTCCACGCTCACCCCGGTCGCCTTCGTCAACGGCCGCAGGTCCAGGATGCACTCGTGCGCCACCAGGCCCTTGTTGCCCGCGTACAGCACCGGGAAGTGCCCACGCAGCCGCGCCGCCACATAGTTCGCGGCCAGCACCGCCACGCCAGTGGCCCGGGCCAGCCCGTCGGCACCCATCATCCGCAGGTACGCCCACGGGATCGGCAGGATCCCCGCCGACCCGTACCGGGCCGCCGAGATCGCCGGCCGGCCGTCGACCGCCGCGCCGCCCGGGTCACCCGGCAGGAACGGCGCCAGGTGGGCGCGTACCGCCACCGGCCCCACCCCCGGGCCGCCACCGCCGTGCGGAATGCAGAACGTCTTGTGCAGGTTCAGGTGCGACACGTCCGCGCCGAACCGGCCCGGCTTGGCGAACCCGACCAGAGCGTTGAGGTTCGCCCCGTCGACGTACACCTGCCCGCCGGCGTCGTGCACCTTCGCGCACAGCGACGCGATGCCCGTCTCGTACACCCCGTGCGTCGACGGGTACGTCACCATGATCGCCGCCAGGGCGTCCCGATGCTTGTCGATCTTCGTGTCGAGGTCGACCAGGTCGACGTTGCCGTCGGCGTCGCAGCCGACCACGACCACCCGCATGCCGGCCATCACCGCGCTGGCGGCGTTGGTGCCGTGCGCCGACGACGGGATCAGGCACACGTCCCGGTGCGCCTCGCCGCGGCTGCGGTGGTACGCCCGGATCGCCAGCAGCCCGGCAAGCTCACCCTGCGAACCGGCGTTGGGCTGCACGCTGACCGCGTCGTAGCCGGTCACCTCCGCCAGCCACCCCTCCAGCTGGGCGATCAGCTCCCGGTAGCCGGCGGTCTGCCCGGCCGGGGCGAACGGGTGGATGTGGGCGAACTCGGCCCAGCTCACCGGCTCCATCTCGGTGGTGGCGTTGAGCTTCATCGTGCAGGAGCCGAGCGGGATCATGCCCCGGTCCAGGGCGTAGTCGGCGTCGGCCAGCCGGCGCAGGTAGCGCAACATCGCCGTCTCCGACCGGTGGGTGCCGAACACCGGGTGGGTGAGGAAGTCCGAGGTACGGGCCAGTCCGGCCGGCAACGCCGCGGCCACGTCGCCGGTGACCCCGTCGACGCCGAACGCCGCCCACACCGCCGCGAGGTGCGCGCCGGTGGTGGTCTCGTCGCAGGACATCCCGACCCGGTCGGCGTCGACCTGCCGCAGGTTGACCCCGCGTCGCTCGGCGGCCGCGACCACCTCGGCCGCCCGGCCGGGCACGGTCGCCGTCACGGTGTCGAAGAACGCCACGTCGGCGACGCTCACCCCGCCGGCGCGCAGCCCGGCGGCCAGCCGGGCCGCCATCTCGTGGGTGCGCCGGGCGATCGCCCGCAGCCCGTCCGGGCCGTGGTAGACCGCGTACATGCTGGCCATCACGGCGAGGAGCACCTGCGCGGTGCAGATGTTGCTGGTCGCCTTCTCCCGGCGGATGTGCTGCTCGCGGGTCTGCAACGCCAACCGGTACGCCGGGTTGCCGTCCGCGTCGCGGGACACCCCGACCAGCCGGCCGGGCAGCATCCGCTCCAGCCCGGAACGTACCGCCAGGTAGCCGGCGTGCGGCCCACCGAAGCCCATCGGCACCCCGAACCGCTGGGTGGTGCCGGCGGCGATGTCGACGCCGATCTCCCCGGGCGGGCGCAGCAGCGTCAGGGCGAGGAGGTCCGCCGCGACGGTGACCAGCGCCCCGGCGGCGTGCGCGGCCTCGACCAGCGGGGCATGGTCACGTACCGCACCACTGGCGCCCGGGTACTGCAGGTGCAGGCCGAAGAACTCCGCCGGCAGCGGCGCGGTGTCCAGGTCGAGCACCCGCACGTCGATGCCGAGCGGCTCGGCCCGGCCGGTGATCACCGCGATGGTCTGCGGCAGGGTGTCCGCGTCGACGACGTACACCGGGCTCTTGCTCTTCGACGCCCGCCGGGCCAGGGTCATCGCCTCGGCCGCCGCGGTGCCCTCGTCGAGCATCGAGGCGTTCGCGGTGGCCAAGCCGGTCAGGTCGCACACCATGGTCTGGAAGTTCAGCAGCGCCTCCAGCCGGCCCTGGCTGATCTCCGGCTGGTACGGCGTGTACGCGGTGTACCAGGCCGGGTTCTCCAGCACGTTGCGGCGGATCACCGCCGGGGTGTGGGTGCCGTGGTAGCCCAACCCGATCATCGACACGGCGACGGTGTTACGCGCCGCAACGGCCCGCAGCTCCGCCAGGGTGTCGTGCTCGCTGGCCGGCTCCGGCAGGTCCAGCCGGCCGTGCCAGCGGATCACCTCGGGTATCGCCGCGTCCATCAGCTCGTCGATCGAGGCGTATCCGACAGCCTCCAGCATCCGGCGCTCGTCGTCCGGTCCGGGGCCGATGTGACGGTCGGCGAACTGCTCTGCGGTCATGGGCGGCGCTCCTGCGGGGCGGGGGTCGACAGGTCGGCCCTCCCCCTCTGTCGCACCCCGCGGGCGCTCCACAGTGCCTGCCCCACGCGGTCCTTTTGCCTGAGAGGTTCCGGGGAGGATTTGCCCCTTCGGCGCCGACCCGGCTGCCGCCAGGCGGTCTCTCCCACGCGGGTGTTACCGGCGCGATCAACGCTACCAGCGTCCCCGCCGGCCCGCCGCGAACCCCCTGACCGGCCGCACGGGTGGGCCGGCAGCGCGCGTAGCGCGGCGGCCGCCGGGTGTTAACAAGGGGCCCGTGCTCTACGTCAGGCGTTAAGAAGGGGCCCTTCCTTCGCTGCCGTGGCGGCGGAGCCGCCGAGGAGCCGGTCGGCCAGGGCCGGCAGCAGCCGACCCAGCGGCGCGTCCACCCGCAGGTGGGCGTACCCGTCACCCCGGGTCGGCCCCTGGTTGACGATCACCACCGGCACACCGTGCTTCGCCGCGCGCAGCACGAACCGGCGCCCCGACATCACCGTCAACGACGACCCCAGCACCAGCAGCAGCCGCGCCCGCTGCACCATCGCGAAACACGACTGCACCCGCGCGGCGGGCACCGTCTCGCCGAAGAACACCACGTCGGGTTTGAGCAGCCCACCGCAGGCCAGGCAGTCGACGGTGCGGAACCCGGCCACCTCGGCGTCGCCGAGCTCCACGTCACCGTCGGGGTTGACCGCGCCGGCCTGCCCGACGAACCCCGGGTTGGCCAGCCGCAACCGCCGGTCCAGGTCCAGCCGGGGCGTACGGTTCCCGCAGCCCAGGCAGATCACCTCGTCGAGCCGGCCGTGCAACTCCACCACGTCGCGGCTGCCCGCCGCCGTGTGTAACCCGTCGACGTTCTGGGTGATGATCCCCGCCACCAGGTCGGCGTGCTGCAACCGGGCCACCGCCCGGTGCCCGTCGTTCGGCGCCGCCCGGGCGATCAGCCGCCACCCCAGGTGACTGCGCGCCCAGTAGCGGCGGCGCGCCAGCGCGTCCCCGGTGAACGTCTGGTACGTCATCGGGGTGTGCCGCCGGGCGGCCCCGCTGGGCCCCCGATAGTCGGGAATGCCCGACTCGGTGGACAGCCCGGCGCCGCTGAGCACCACCACCCCGCCGCCGGCCACCAGCCCCGCCACCGGCTCGATCACGTCTTCCACCCGACCCATGCTGCCCCAGCCGGGCCGCCCCCGGCGAGCCCGGGCAGCCGCTCACCGGGTCGACCCGCCTGCGCCGCCGGCCGCAGGGCGGCCACCGGACCGTGCCGGCGGCGACCGGGTCCCCATCCGGTGTCGCCTCGCGGCCGGTCGCCGGCGGCGGTTAGGTTGGCGGGATGCGCGTCGTCATCGCCGGAGGACACGGCAAGATCGCCCGACTGGTCCACCGGGAACTCGCCGCCCGCGGCGACACCACCGTCGGCCTCATCCGCAACCCCGACCACGCCGCCGCGCTCACCGCCGCCGGTGCCCGGCCCGTCGTCGCCGACCTGGAACACCTCGGGGTCGCCGACCTCGCCGGGCACCTCACCGGCGCCGACGCGGTGATCTTCGCCGCCGGCGCCGGGCCGGGCAGCGGCGCCGCCCGCAAGGACACCGTCGACCGCGCCGCCGCCGCGCTGCTCGCCGACGCCGCCCAGACCGCCGGTGTACGCCGCTACCTGCAGATCTCCTCCATCGGCGTGGACCGCGACCCGCCCGCCGGCACCGACCCGGTGTTCGTCGCCTACCTGCGCGCGAAGAAGGCCGCCGAGGACGACCTGACCCGCCGGGACCTCGACTGGACGGTGCTGCGACCCGGGCGGCTCACCGACGACGACCCGGCCGGGCGGATCACCCTCGACCGGCAGGTGCCCCGCGGTGCCGTGACCCGCGCCGACGTCGCCGCCGTCCTCGTCGCCCTGCTCGACACCCCCGCCACCGCCGGCCTGACCCTGGAGCTCGTCGCCGGGCCCACCCCGATCGCCGACGCGGTACGCCAGGTCACCCCCAGCTGACCCCGACCGGCGTGGCGGTGGCGGGAGTCGACCGGGGTCGATCGACCGCTACGGCCGGTGTGGGGCGTGCTGCACTGCGGCGTCGCGCCCGGCGGCCCGTGCGACGAGTTCAACGGCATCGGCGCGTCCCGGGCTTGCCCGGGCAGCAGC
>NZ_JBFBAO010000254.1:0-10501 GCF_040682255.1 Micromonospora sp. NPDC051296
CCGGAGGCGGCCTGCCCGCCCGGCTGCACCCGGCACGGCAGGTTCGCCCATTCCGGTCGCAGGTCGCATTCGGCGTACCCCGAGCCGGAGGTGGCTCGGTAGTAGACCGTCCTCCGGGTGGCCGGCGTGGTGGTGCTGGTGCCGCCGGCCGGCGCGGTCGTGTTGGTGATCAGGCCGGTGATCGGGTCGTAGGTAGTGCGGGTGGTCTGAGCGAGCCCGCCCGGGTCCACGGTCACCACGGTCGGCTGGCGCAGGCCCCAGTCGTAGGCGGTGGTGGTGGTCCGAGTGTCGTGGTCGCTCTCCACGCCGCCCGCGTCCCAGATCCGGACGCCGACCTCCTCCTTGGTGATGAGATTGTACGGCCCGCCGGTGGTCGGTGCGCCCTGGTCGTAGGTGTTCCTGGTGTGCTTACGCCCCCGCACCACGACACCGCTGTCCAGCATGACGTCGTGTTCCGGTTCGTAGGTATTGGTCAGTCGCTGACCGTCCGTGGAGTAGACGTTGAGCGTGGAATGGCTGCGGGCCAACATGCTCTCGGCCGCCGCGTCGTCGGACGTGCTGGCGTTGAGGGCCCGGGCCCGGTTGCCCGCCGTGATAGTGCGGACAATGTTGCCCCACTGGTCGTACCAGGTGGCGCTGATGTGCCCACCCGGCATGGCCGTGTTCACCTCACGGGCGTTCGCGTCCAGATAGGTCACGGTGGCCCGCTCGTAGGACGACGGCAGGGTGCCGGCGGCCGGGTCACCGGCGGGCACCTGGCTGGCCGGGAACACCGCGGTCGCGTCGACGGGGGCCTCGGGCTGCGCCCACCGGCTGGTCTGGGCGGGCGACAGGTCGTATGGGGCACCGGTGCCGGCGACCGGCACCTGGTAGACCAACGTCTGGATGGCGGTGCCGGCGCTCAGTGCGGATCGGCTGACCTTGTGCAGCCGACCAACACCCGGGTCACCCGGGATGGTGGTGTAGCTCAGCTGCCACGGCTCCTCGGCGACCGGCTTGACGGCGCTGAGGATGCCGTCGGTGGTGTAGTCGTAGGTTTCCCGCAGCTGCCGCGTGGTGCCGGCGTCGTTCCAGTCCAGCCTCGGGTCCCAGGTCGCGCGCAGCCGGCCCGCGTTGTCGTACGCGTACCGGGCCATCGGCACGGTACGCATGGCCGGGGTCGGCAGGTCCGGGTCCCAGGCGGTGAACCCGATCTCCTTCACCCGGCCGGTGTAGTCACCCCAGCCCGACTCGGCCGTGCCGGTCGCGGTCGTCGCGGTGGCGTAGGTGAAAGTCAGCGCGCGGCAACCCCTGGTCAACGTGGCGCAGTTCACCCCGTCGACCACCGGTGCCAGCATCCGGACCGGCCGGACCACCTCCTTGCCGGCGACGGTGGCCTTCTCCCAGCCCAGCGTGGTGGTCTGGTTGTCACCCGGCGTCATCACCGCGGTCGGGAAGTACTTGCCCGCCGCCGTGCCGGCCACCCGGGTGAACGTCACGTTGTTCCCGTCCTCGTCGATCAACGAGTACGAGTCACTGCCACTGGCATAGGACAGCCGCAGGAACTCCATTCCGATCTCGGGATCGAACGCGGTGGCCGTCCGCTTCGTGAAGCCGATCGTGTCGCCCTCGGGCAACCCCACCTGCACCAACGACCCGAAGACCGTCAGCGATGTGTACGGCGAGTCGGCCTCCTCCACGAGTGCACCCGACACCCAGCCGGGCCCGAACATGTTCGCCGCGTCCGTCTCCGCCGCCCGCCGCGAGTTGTAGGAGCGGGTGACGGTCAGGTCGCTGCCGTAGGAGCTGACCGACACGTCGGTGTCCGAGAGGCTGTAGTTGCCGGTGATCAGGTTCACCGAGCCGGGCCCGACCTGTTGTGACGCCGCCGACGCCTGGTCCCGGTCGAAAGTGATCTTCACCGCGCTGGACGTCCCGCCCGTGCCGCCGGTGAACGTGCCGCGTACCTGCAACGGACCGTTGCGCGGGATCGACTCCGCGTCCGCCGCCGCGAGGGTGGCCTCGACGTCCCAGTTGAGCTTGGCGAAGTTGCCACCGCCGGTGGTTGGGAGCGGCCAGGTCACCGCGCCGCCACCGGCGGCGACCGTGACGTGTCCGGTCGGGATGTTCACCCACGTGTCGGCGTCACCACGCCGCCACTGGTACGTCACACCGGTGGCCGCCGCCTGGCCGATACCGGTGATCGCGGTCTTCGCCGCGGTGATGTCGCCTTCCTTCGGTGCCGTCACCGCCCCGGAGCCGACGTTGAACGTGTAGCTGCGGATCGCCGACTGGTTCCCGGCCCGGTCCCGCGACCGCACGTACAACGTCTGCGGACCGTCCGCCGTCGGCGTGATCGACACGGTCGCGTTCGCACCCAGGCTCGGCGCGTTCACCGTCTGGTTCGGCGGGTTCACGTTCAACCCGTACTCGTACGCCGCCACATCGGTCACCCCGGCCGCACCGAAGGTGAAGCTACCCGCCGTCCCGGCCGCACCGGCCCACTGACCGGCCGGGTACGCCGTCGACGACACCGTCGGCATCGCCGACGGCTCGGCCGTGTCCACGATGAATGAGCAGGTGCTCGACCAGGCTCCGTTTCCAGAGCCGTCGTTGCCGCGGACCCGCCACGAGTAGGTGCCGCCCTCGGCGAACGCACCGGACGGCACTGATGTCGCGAGCCATGACCCGGAGGCGCCGGGGCCGACGGTGGTGCCGCTGATGCGGGTGCCGCCGATGTGCAGCCACTCGAACTCGGCCCGCACCTGCGAACCTTCCGCATCGTGGATCTGCGCCCGCAACTGCGGGGTTCTCGTGTTGATGTACGGCGCGCCACTGCTACCGGTCACGCACGCCGTCGACGGGACGGTCGCCCGGGAGGTGACGGTGGGCAGGGTCTGGTAGGTCAACGTCACGTAGGGGCTGTTCGTGCCTTCCATCGAGTGGAACCTCTTCCACCCCAGGTTGTCCGTCTCCGTGCTGGCGCGCAGGCCGACGTTCGCGGTCGTCCAGCCATTATTGGCGGTCACCTCGAACACCTTCTTCACCGGCACGTTCACCCAACCGCCGGCGCAGGAGGAGTTGTAGCCCTTCGTCTGCGTGGAGATACCGGCCTGCTCACGCCACACCGGCTGATTCGTCCACCGGGCCGTCGTGTCGACGTAGTCGACCCGCCACGCCTCCCACTGCCGCACCGTGCACGACCACGAGTGGTGATTCCACAGGTACAACGTCGCCGCCTGCACCTGCTTACCCGTCAACCAGCCCAGGTTCCGGAAGCTCATGAACGACCGCGCCCGCAGCGAACCCCCGTCGGACGTACCCAACTTCAACTCGGTCGCCGCGGACTGGTCCGACGTGTACCCGGTCTGCACGAACGCGTCATACTGCGGCCTCAACGTGACCGCCGGGTCGATCGTCACCGGGAAAACCGTCTCCGGATCCGTCAACCACGCCTCGTCCGGGGACAGGGCCATCCCGACCCGCGACGACGTCGCTTCACCCGTCCGCCGGTCCACGGTCGTAATGCGCAACGGCTCACCCGACTCCGGATCAACCTGCGCATCCCACATCATCGGCTGCGGGGAGACACCAACCGTCTCACCCGACCGGTCCCTGATCTCGAACCCACCGCTGCCATCGTCGACGAGACTGAGCCCGTCGCCGCGCAGCGGCAGCGACACCTCGCGCACCTGCGCCACCGCAGCCCGGTCCTTGACGATCAGGAACTGCTCGAACCCCGTCCGCGTCGACTCCACCACCAGATCGACACCCGGACGCACCTCGGTATACGTCGCCCGCGTACCCTCCACCGTCGGTGTCGGCAACGCACCCGACCAGCCCAACGCCACCGTGCCACCCGCGGACTCGACCACCGCCAGGTCGTGCTCTCCACCACCTGCCGCACCCGACAGCCGCAACCCCACCGGATGCGCCTTCGCGGCCACCGACCCGTCAGGCTGCGCCGCAAGCGTGAAATCGACCGGCTTCCACCCGCCGCTGCGCTCGTCACGCACCCGCACCGGTCCGAGGTGGACCTCCGCCTCCACTCGACCGTCCGGCAACGCCCAAAACTCCGACGTCTCCGAGGTCAGCCCAGCGATCCGGACCCGCTTCCCGGTCAACCGCGCCGTGTGCACCGCCGCCGCCTCATCCGGCCGTTCCAACACCTGAGGCTCGGCAGGCGCCGCCGACACCGGTACAGGGGCCGCCTCCGCACGCTGAGGCGCGACCCAGTCCGCCATCGTCGCCGCGAGAACCACCGACAAACCAGCCGCAACGAGCTGCCCGCCACGAGACCGCGCCAACCGCGCCGTCCCTCGCAGGCGACGACGCGACAGCAACCACCTATCCATCGACCACTCCTTACCGTCACACGGAGCGATGAGTGGATCACGGAAGCGGCGCGTCGGTCGTGAAGATCAGCTGAACAGTCAACGAAGCTGCCACCAGAATCCGACCTGACCAACCAATGTGGACACATCCGATGGCACGGCACCCGAAAGCCAGTGCGCACGCCGAGTTCGCGGCTGGGCCGGCGCGCGGCACGGGCCACAAGCGCGTCAGCGGCTCATGCGGGCGGCCGGGTCACAGGGCGCAGTCAGGCGCCGGGCGACACGGCTGCACCGCGCCCGACCCACACCCGCGTCACCCAACGCGATACTGGGGAAGGCACATGACGAATGGCAGACCGGCGACCGCCCCCGCGTCACCGGAGGGCACCATGGCACTGATCACCACACCTGCTCCCAACCGCTGCGACAAACTGCCTGCTGCATGACCGCCATCGCCTGAGGGGAGTGTGGATCTAACGGCTCTGTCTCACACACTCCCCTACCCGACGACCTCCACCAAGCCATCGACCGAATCAACCAGCAGCACCCTGCGCACTAACTTGACCCAACTCAGGACCGGGACCCCCGGCCTGCCAAAGCGTCCGCACTACCGGACTGTGAAGAACACGGCCATCCCCCACAACTTCACCAGAACGCGTCTCCCGGCGCACCGATTCTGCGCCGCACGGGATCGCCGTCAAGACCAAGCCGCTGACGCGGTCGACCTCCGGTCGAGTCTTGACCCCGACCCCTTACCGGCGTTTGCGGCACCGAGCCGGGAATCAGCACAAACCGGTCGCAGCAGTCCGGCCAAGAAGGGTTGACACGGCCCCACTCCTTCAGGAATGACAGGTGGCCCACCAGACTCAATCCACGCGTCTCGCTATGCCTCGATCCACCGATGAGTTTCAGGCTGATGGAACCCTGGAGATAGAAAGTGCCCTCTGAACTGGAAGCATAGGAGTTCTGACGCTTCTATTCCGCCGTTCGAGAGGGCACCTCGCAGGTGAGATTACGCCATGACGCGCCGGCGGTGCGCGCGACGTTCGGCGACCCGAATCTGGTGTCGTGTGCTGGTCTCGTTCCGGTGATGCGTATGGCCCTGCAGGCCGGCCTGCACGCCGCGGTCGCCGAGCGGGTGAGCTTGCCGACGGACAAGGGCGCGAACCCGGCAGGGAAGGTCGCCACGATCGTGGCCGGGATGCTCGCGGGCGCGGACAGCATCGACGACCTCGACGTCGCCCGGCACGGCGGGATGCGTTCGCTGTTTATCGGCGTGTACGCGCCGTCGACGGTCGGTTCGTTCCTGCGCACGTTCAGCCACGGACACGTACGGCAGTTGCAGGCCGCCGCCCGTGACACCCTGATCGGCCTGGCCGCCCGGGCGCCGTCGCTGGCCGGCGTGGACGTGCTGACCTTTGTGGATATCGACTCGATGCTGCGGCGGGTCTACGGCAAGCAGAAGCAGGGCATCGGGTTCGGTCACGCCAAGGTCGGCGGCTACAACGTCTGGCTACGCGGCTACAACCCCCTGATCGCGACGCTGTCCACGCCGTTGTCCGCGCCGGTCGTCGCGGCGACCCGGCTGCGTGGCGGTAACGCCGGTTCCGCTCGTGGCGCGGCTAGCATGATCGCCGAGGTGATCACTACCGCCCGATCCTGCGGCGCGACCGGCGAGATCGTCGTGCGAGCCGACTCCGCGTTCTACGCCAAGACGGTCATCAGCACCTGCCGGCGCCGAGCAGTGCGGTTCTCGGTCACGGCCCGCATCGACGCCAAGATCCGCACCGCATGCGACAGCATCCCCAACGAGCAGTGGATCAACATCCGATATCCGCAGGCCGTGTGGGCCGAGGACGAACAACGATGGATCTCCGACGCGCAGATCGCCGAGACCACCTACACCGCGTTCGCCGACACCCGGCACCAGGTGACCGCCCGACTGATCGTGCGCCGCATCCGCCGCAACAACCCCACCCAAGCCCCTGGCCAGCAAGAACTCCTACCCGCCTACCGGTATCACGCGGTCTTCACCGACAGCCCGTTCACCCTGATCCAAGCCGAAGCCCAGCACCGTCAGCACGCTGTCATCGAGCAGGTCAACGCGGATCTGATCGGCGGGCCACTCGAGCACCTGCCATCAGGGCGGTTCAGCGCCAACGACGCCTGGCTGACCTGCGCCGGACTCGCCCACAACCTCACCCGCGCCGCCGGGCACCTCGCCGCCGGCGCCTGGCCGACCGCCCGGACCGCCACCATCCGAACCAGGATCATCAACGTCGCCGGCCGCCTCGCACACCGGGCCCGCACCATCCACCTGCACCTACCGCAGCACTGGCCCTGGCAGACCGCGTTCGAGAACCTGTTCACCGCCGTCCACCCCGCACCCGGCTGACCACGGCACCCCGACCGAACCCCGGCGGCCCGACCACAGGCCACGCAACCCGTCCCACCCCAAACCACCACGCCCGGAGCAAGCCGATCACGCAATCGGCGATTTTCGCCTGCTCCGAAACCGCCCAATACCGAAACTACTCAACCGCGCTCACGACGAACCGCGTCGGTGGATCGAGGCTATGCGCCATGGTCTGGTAGCGGCTCAACGTGCGTGATTGCGTCGGTTTCTTCAATGCAATCTTGTTGCAATAGCGACGTTGTCGCATTCGGTTTCCGCGGATATCGTTCCTGCCTTCGAGTAATCCGAACGAAGGGTGATCGATTCCCGTGCGCGAACTGCTGGCCAACAGAACCTACAGGCGGCTTTTCGCTGCTCAGGTAATCGCCCTTGTCGGCACTGGGCTGGCGACGGTGGCTCTCGGGCTGCTCGCCTACGACCTTGCCGGCGCACGGGCCGGCGAGATCCTCGGGACGGCGTTGGCGATCAAGATGGTGGCGAACGTGTGCGTCTCGCCACTGGTGGGGGCATGGCTGGATCGAGTGCCGCGCGGCGCCGTGATGGTCGGGGCTGACGCGATCCGGTTCGGGGTCGTCCTCAGAGCCAAAGCAAAGTGAGTTGATCTTCATCGGGCCTGATGGCGGGGCTCGTGAACGAGCGCGGCCTTCCTTAGTAGACGATGGCGGTTCTCTACGCCAGCCGTCGTCTGCAAGAAAGGCCGCTCGTGTCAGTCTCCCATGCGGTTGTTGGTGTCGTCACGAACGAGAGCGGGGAGGTGGACACCGGGCAGGTCGCGGCGCTGGCCGGGGTGTTCGCCCAGGTCACCGACCCGCGGAAGGCGCGGGGTGTGCGGCATCGGCTCGCGGCGGTGCTGACTGTGCTGACCTTGGGTTTGTTGTGCGGTGCCCGCAACTTCCGGCAGGCCGCGGACCGGGTCGCTGAGCTCCCACAAGCGCTGTTGGCCGCTGCCGGTGCCCGCCGGCATCCGGTGCTCGGGATCCGTGTCCCGCCTGGGCGGGACACGCTGCGCCGGCTGGTCGAAGCGGTCGACGCGGCGGTGGTGGACCGCCTCGTGTGCGGCTGGCTGGCCGCCCGACTCGACACGGTGGCCGGGTGCGGGCTGGCGATCGACGGCAAGTCCGTCCGCAACTCGGGCGGCGGCCACGGCGTCGACGTGCAGTTGTTCTCGGCGATGCGGCGCGACACCGCCGTGACCGTCGCCCAGGTCCAAGTCCCGGCCGACACCACCGAGGTCACCCAGGTCGCGGCGTTGCTGGACCCGATCGACATCACCGCAATGGCGATCACCGCCGACGCCGCACACCCCAACCGGGAAACCGCCGGCTACCTGATACGACGCCACGCCGGCTACGTGTTCACCGTCAAGGCCAACAGGCCAACCCTGCTGACCGCGATCACCCGCCGGCTCCCCAAAGCCACCACCCCGACCAGCGCACACACCAGCACCGAACGCCGCAACGGCTACCGGATCACCCGCACCATCTGGACCGCACCCGCAACCGGGATCGACTTCCCCGGCGCCGTCCAGGTCTTCCGGCTCCGCCGCGACGTCTACGCCCCGGACGGACAACGCGTCAGCAAACAGATCCTCCACGGCATCACCAGCCTGACCAGCACCGCCGCCCAGATCGCCGGCTACGTACGCACCCACTGGTGGGTGGAAAACAAGATCCACTGGGTTCGCGACGTCCTGTTCGGCGAGGACAACCACCACGCCTACCTCGGCACCGTCGCCCACGCCATGGCCGCGCTACGCAACCTCGCCATCGCCCTGATCCGCCTCGCCGGCCACACCCGAATCAAGCAAGTCATGGAACGTCACCACGCCGACAAGATGCTCATTCCCACCCTGCTCAACCCATCCCAGCCATGATCAACAGACTTTGCTTTGGCCCTGGTGCAGACCTGGTGGCCCCAAATCCTCGCGTTCATCCGCACCGGCATCACCAACGCCGGCTCCGAAGGAACCAACCGAGTAATCAAAACCGTCGCCCACGACGCCTACGGCTTCCGCAACCCCGTCAACCAGCGACTACGCACCCGCTGCGCCACCACCCGACGCACCCGAGGACACCTCAACCCCCGCTAACCTCGCTGAGCCGCGTTGACCCAGTTCCCGTCGACCAACGTCTCGGTGGTGAAGGCCCGGAACCGGTGCGCCGGGTCCCTCGACTCGATCATGTACATGGAGTCGAACTCCGGCCCGATTTCGACCAGAAAACCATGATCGTCATCAATGGTGAACTGGAACTGATGCCCAGATAACGACGGCCAACCCATCTCCGGGCTCGGATCGAGTGCCAGCACCGACGCGATCCTCGCCCGGCGCGGTGGCCGGGCGCAGCACCACGCCGGCGACCAGCAGCGCCGCCGGCGGCCACAGGTTGCGATCCTCGCCCGGCGCGGTGGCCGGACGCAGCGGGTGGCCACACAGGTGGCACACATGCCCGTAGATCACGTTGCGATCCTCGCCCGGCGCGGTGGCTGGGCGCAGCCGTCGACTACGTGGCGCGGTTGGGCATCTACCAGGACCAGTTGCGATCCTCGCCCGGCGCGGTGGCCGGGCGCAGCATCCGCGACACGTCGGCGTACTTCAGCGAGCCGGGAAGGTTGCGATCCTCGCCCGACGCGGTGGCCGGGCGCAGCCTCCCGCATCGCCCGCGTGCCACGCTCGAAACCCTCGTTGCGATCCTCGCCAGGCGCGGTGGCCGGGCGCAGCGAGGGATGGGCCACGGGCACCGGCGCGGCTCGCGTGTTGCGATCCTCGCCCGGCGCGGGTGGCCGGGCGCAGCAGTTCCTCCTTGGTACGCGGCAGCTTCCGGACGAAGGCGTTGCGATCCTCGCCCGGCGCGGTGGCCGGGCGCAGCGAAGCCGCTCGGGGACGCCTGGGTGTGGGACCGCAAGTTGCGATCCTCGCCCAGCGCGGTGGCCGGGCGCAGCCCCAGCACCAGCCTGGGACGAGTGCCTCGACCCGCTGGTGGTTGCGATCCTCGCCCGGCGCGGTGGCCGGGCGCAGCAGGTGCGCCACCTCCTCGTCGGTGGCCGGCGGAGCCTGGTTGCGATCCTCGCCCGGCGCGGTGGCCGGGCGCAGCGTCGGCGCGCTGATCTCGGAGATGCAGTCCGCCGGCGGCGTTGCGATCCTCGCCCGGCGCGGTGGCCGGGCGCAGCACGGGAAAGCCGCGACCTGTCCGCCAAAACCGGCGGTTGCGATCCTCGCCCGGCGCGGTGGCCGGGCGCAGCTCAACATCTCCCGGGTCGGCAATCTCGCTACCAGGGAGTTGCGATCCTCGCCCGGCGCGGTGGCCGGGCGCAGCAGGTACGGCGCTCGGCCGTCCTGACCCCGGGCACGCAGTTGCGATCCTCGCCCGGCGCGGTGGCCGGGCGCAGCCACACCTCCACCTCGACGGCGGCGTGGTCGTTCTTGTCGTTGCGATCCTCGCCCGGCGCGGTGGCCGGGCGCAGCGGTCATTCTGCCAGCGCTGCTGCGGTCGTCCACTGACCCGTTGCGATCCTCGCCCGGCGCGGTGGCCGGGCGCAGCCGTCTCAAGATCCAGCGCACGCGCACGAAGGCCCTCGCGTTGCGATCCTCGCCCGGCGCGGTGGCCGGGCGCAGCCCCACGACGATGCAGCCGCTGTCCAGGCTGATCCGGATGTTGCGATCCTCGCCCGGCGCGGTGGCCGGGCGCAGCCGCACGACCTCCCACATGCCTTCGGTGGTGACCACCAGGTTGCGATCCTCGCCCGGCGCGGTGGCCGGGCGCAGTCGGTCAGC
>NZ_JBFBAO010000255.1:0-10457 GCF_040682255.1 Micromonospora sp. NPDC051296
GCGAAGCCGGACCGGGCCAGCCGTTCGCGGGTCGGTGCGTCCATCGGCAGCGCGATCTTCCCCGCGCCACTCCACCGCACCGGAACCCGACCCGTCCCGAGCCGTCCGGTGTCCCACCGCTACCGCCGCCGCGTACCGGCGAGGGTCCGGCGGTGGCCCGGGCCGCGGCGGTCGTCCCTCCCGCCGACCCGGCCGGACCTCGGCCTGCCGACCCGGAGGCCCGGTGGCCCTCCGACCCGGAGACTGTGGACGCCGACCGGCCCGAGGACGACCTGCTCGGCACCGGTACGGAACCACGCCGGCAGGGTCACGGGAACCAGCGGCTGCGCGCGATCATCCTGGCGGTGGTCAGCGTGGTCCTGCTCGGCGGCGTACCGGTGTTCTTCGGCCTGCAGGCAGCGAACCGGGACCCGGTCTTCGCCTCGCTGGACGAACTGGACGTACCCACCTGGGCCGCGGCCCAGCCGGTCGACGACGTCAGCGGCAGCCGCTGGTGCCTGCTCGACTGCCGGCTGCGGGAGCGCACCGTCAACTCGGATCGGTCGCCGGAGGAGACGGCCCCGGTGTACGAGGCCGCGCTACGCGAGGACGGCTGGCAGCCGTGGACGCCGAACTACTGCCCCGAGCAGGAGGAGAAGGGCAGCTACACCTGCTGGCGGCGGGACGAGTTGACCCTCGACCTCTGGGTCCGGGCGCCGGCCTGCGTACCGCCGCCGGTGGACGGCGAGCCGGCGGTCGTGCCGTCGCCTGATCCGGATACCGCGGCCGAGGAGTGCGCCGGATCGTTGGTGTCGGTGAAGGTCCGCAACGCGATCGACGACGAGCGGACCAGACCACAGCCGAGCACCGACCCGTCACTGACCGGTGTGGACCCATACCCGACGTTGGAGGAGGACCCGTTGGGCGAGTTGACGCCGTCACCACCGTCCTGAGCCGATCGTCATCACGGACGGTAGGGTCTGGTTCTGGTGGCGCGCGCACTATCCGCCGATCCTCGGCGGGCCACCGGGCGGTTGGCGTGGGCGAGGCGGTCGTGCGTCTCGGGGATCGTGCGGTTCCGGGACACTGGTTGAGGAGGACAGGCGTGGGCTTTTTGGAGGTCGCGGCGTTGATCGCGGCGATCGCGTTCGCGATGCTGGTGCTGATCCTGACGCTGCCCATCCTGCGGCTGAGGCACACCGTGGACGCCACCACCCGGATGATCAACGACCTCAACGACCGGACCGGCCCGCTGCTCGGCGACGTGAACACGACGGTACGCAACGTCAACGTCACGCTGGAGCAGGTGCAGACGTCGCTCGACGGCGTCAACCTCCAGCTGGCCAAGGTCGACACCATGACCAGCCACGCGCAGAACATCAGCGCCAACGTCGCCAACCTGGTCGCCGTCGTCTCCGCCGCCGCGGCCAACCCGCTGGTCAAGGTGGCCGCCTTCGGCTACGGGGTGCGCAAGGCTGCGGCCGCCCGCCGGCACGCCGATACCGAGCGCGAGGTCCGGGACACCATTAAGCAGCAGCGGCGCGCCGCCCGGCGCGGGAACCGCTGACCGGCGGCGGAGGTACGAGCATGAAGCGGCTGTTCTGGCTGGGCATCGGGCTCGCCGTCGGCGTGGTGGTGGTCCGCAAGGCGACCCGTGCCGCGCACGCGTACACCCCGGCCGGCATCGCCGACAACCTGTCACAATCCGCTGGCGGTCTGGCCGAGGAGCTGCGTAGCTTCGTGGCGGACGTACGTGCCGGGATGGCCGAGCGGGAGCAGGAGATCCACGAGGCGTTCGCCCATGGTGAGGCGTTCGACGACCAGTTCGCCGAGCTGCGCGGTGAGCCGCGCCTCGGCGACAGAGACATCTTTCCGGAGGAACACCAGCGATGAAGACGGCGGAGATCAAGCGGCGGTACCTCGCCCACTTCGAGGCGAACGGCCATGCCGTGGTGCCGTCCGCTCCGCTGCCCGCCATCAGCGACCCGAACCTGTTGTTCGTCAACGCCGGCATGGTGCAGTTCGTCCCCTACTTCCTGGGTCAGCAGACTCCGCCGTTCTCGCGTGCGGTGAGCGTGCAGAAGTGCATCCGCACGCCGGACATCGACGAGGTCGGCAAGACCAGCCGGCACGGCACGTTCTTCCAGATGAACGGCAACTTCTCCTTCGGCGACTACTTCAAGGACGGGGCGATCCCGTTCGCCTGGGACCTGGCCACCAAGTCGGTCGAGGCGGGCGGGTTCGGGCTGGATCCGGAGCGGATCTGGGCGACGGTCTACCTCGACGACGACGAGGCGTACGACATCTGGCTGCGTACCGGGGTGCCGGCGGAGCGGATCGTGCGTCGGGGCAAGAAGGACAACTTCTGGTCGATGGGCATCCCGGGGCCGGCGGGCCCCTGCTCCGAGCTGTACTACGACCGGGGGCCGGAATACGGCCTCGAAGGCGGCCCGGAGGTCGACGAGGACCGTTACCTGGAGTTCTGGAACCTCGTCTTCATGCAGTACGAGATCGCGGACGTGACCAGCAAGGAGCACTTCCGGATCGTCGGTGAGCTGCCGAAGAAGAACATCGACACCGGCATGGGCCTGGAGCGGATGGCTTCCATCCTGCAGGGCGTCGACAACCTGTACGAGATCGACGAGGTCCGGCCGATCCTGGACCGGGCGGCCGAGCTGACCGGCAAGCGGTACGGCGCGCACTCCGGCCACGCGGCCAACCAGTCGCACCCGGACGACGTGCGGCTGCGGGTGATCGCCGACCACGTGCGTACCGCGCTGATGTTGATTGGCGACGGGGTGACCCCGAGCAACGAGGGCCGGGGTTACGTGCTGCGGCGGATCATGCGCCGGGCGATCCGGTCGGTGCGGCTGCTCGGCTGGCAGGACCGCGCGCTGCCGGAGCTGCTGCCGGTGGCCCGGGACTGCATGGCCCCGTCGTACCCGGAGCTGGCCGCCGACTTCGACCGGATCTCCGCGTACGCGTACGCGGAGGAGGACGCGTTCCTCGCCACGTTGCGCGCCGGCACCACGATCCTGGACACCGCGATCGCCGAGACCCGCACCGCCGGCGGTGCGGCGCTGTCCGGGGAGAAGGCGTTCCAGCTGCACGACACGTACGGCTTCCCGATCGACCTGACCCTGGAGATCGCGGCTGAGCAGGGGCTCAACGTCGACCAGGACGGCTTCCGCCGGCTGATGGCCGACCAGCGGTCCCGGGCGAAGGCCGACGCGCAGGCCCGCAAGACCGGGCACGCCGACCTGTCCGCGTACCGGACGGTGCTCGACGCCGGCGGGCCGGTGACCTTCACCGGCTACACCGAGGTGGCCCGCGAGTCGACGGTGCGGGCGGTGCTCGGCACCGACGGCCCGCGTGCGGCGGCGGTCGAGGGCGACACGATCGAGCTGGTGCTGGACACCACCCCGTTCTACGCCGAGGGCGGTGGGCAGCAGCCCGACCTCGGCATGATCACGGTCGGCGGGGGTCAGGTCGAGGTCCTCGACGTGCAGCAGCCGGTGCCGGGGCTGATCGTGCACCGGGCCCGGGTGCTCCGGGGCGAGGTACGCGCGGGGGAGACCGGCTACGCCGAGATCGACACCAGCCGCCGGCGGGCCATCTCCCGGTCGCACACCGCCACCCACCTGGTGCACCAGACGATGCGCAACTTCCTCGGCGAGTCCGCCACCCAGGCCGGCTCGCTGAACGCCCCGGGCCGACTCCGGTTCGACTTCAACACCGCCACCGGCGTCGCGCCGAGCGTGCTGCGTGACGTGGAGCAGCAGGTCAACGAGGTGCTCCTGGCCGACCTGGAGGTGCACGCGTTCGTCACCTCGCTGGAGGAGGCGCGCCGCATCGGTGCCATGGCGCTGTTCGGCGAGAAGTACGGCGACCAGGTCCGGGTGGTCGAGGTCGGCGACTACGCCCGTGAGCTGTGCGGCGGCACCCACGTGGCCCGCTCCGGCCAGCTCGGCCTGGTCAAGATCCTCTCCGAGTCGTCCATCGGTTCCGGCGTACGCCGGGTCGAGGCGCTGGTCGGCATGGACGCGTTCAACTTCCTGGCCCGCGAGCACCTGTTGGTCGCCCGCCTCGCCGAGCTGTACCGGGTTCCCTCCGAGCAGGTCGCCGACCGGGTCGAGCAGACGGTGACCCAGCTGCGCGACGCCGAGAAGGAGCTGGAGAAGCTGCGCGCCCAGCTCGTGCTCGGCGGCGCGGCGGCGTTCGCCGCCGGGGCCAAGGACGTGCGCGGGGTCGCCTACGTCGGCATCGAGGCGCCCGAGGGCGCGGCCGGCAACGACGTACGCACCCTCGCCCAGGAGATCCGCGGCCGGATCGACCCGGCCCGGCCGGGTGTGGTCGCCGTGGCGGCCCGGGCCGGCGGCAAGGCGTCCCTGGTGGTGGCGGTCAACCCGGCCGCCCGCAGCCGGGGCCTCGCCGCGAACGACCTGGTCAAGGCTGCGTTCTCCGGGCGCGGCGGCGGCAGCCCGGATCTCGCCCAGGGCGGCGGGCGGCCCGAGTCGGAGGTGCCGAACCTCCTGCTGACGGTCGAGAAGGCGGTCGCCGAGGCGTGAGCGGGCGAACCATTCGGCACAGCAGCCGGGCGCCTCGCGCCGCCGTGGGGCGGAGCGAGACGGCGGCGTGAGCCACCAGCGAGGCGAGTCAGGGCGGGCCGGATCGGTCCGCCCTGACGCGTCAACGGGGAAGGTGACGGGGCGTGACTGAGTTGTCCCGGGGCGTACGGCTCGGCGTGGATGTCGGCCAGGTCCGGGTCGGGGTGTCGCGGTCGGATCCGCACGGGGTGCTCGCCACCCCGCTGGTCACCCTCGCCCGGGACCAGAATCCCAGGCCAGACGCGGTGCCGACAGACATCGCCGAGCTCGCCGCGCTGGTCGCCGAGCACGAGGCGGTGGAGGTGGTGGTCGGCCTCCCGGTCAACCTCGCCGGCCGACATGGGCCCGCGGCGGAACACGCGAAGGCGTACGCTCAACTACTGGCCGATGTGATAATGCCTGTTCCGGTGACGCTGACCGACGAGAGGATGTCCACGGTCGTGGCGAGCCGTAGGCTTGCCGAACGCGGTGTCCGGGGGAAGAGACAACGCGCGGTGGTCGACCAGGCCGCCGCGGTGGAGATTCTGCAGAGCTGGCTGGACGCGCAGCGGAGGCGGACGTAATGATCGACGATCTGGATCTCGGGTACGACGAGCAGGATCGGGGGGAGAAGGGCCGGCATCGCCGGGGCCGCAAACGCGGTGGCCGCTCCGGCGGCGGGCGAGGCAAGACCGTGCTGGCCCTGCTGCTGGCGCTGGTGCTGCTCGGCGGCATCGGCGGCGGCGCCTTCTACGGCTTCGAACGGATCCAGAACTACTTCGTCACCCCCGACTACGACGGCGCGGGCACCGAAGAGGTCACGGTCCAGATCCCGCAGGGCGCGTTCCTGGCCGACATGGCCGTGGCGCTGTACGACGCCGGTGTCATCAAGAGCACCAAGGCGTTCATCCAGGCGGCCGAGGACAACTCCCGTAGCCGCAACATCCAGCCCGGCACGTACAAGCTTCGCAAGGAGATGAGCGGCGCGAACGCCCTCGCGGCAATGCTCGACCCGCAGAACCGCATCATCAACGGGATCACGATCCCCGAGGGGCGCACCGTCAAGAGCATCTTCAAGCTGCTCAGCGAGAAGACCGACATCCCGGTCAAGGAGTTCGAGGCCGCCGCGAAGGACCCGGAGAAGCTCGGCGTACCGGACTGGTGGTTCAAGCGCAACGACGGCAAGAAGGTCACCAAGTCCATCGAGGGTTTCCTCTACCCGGATACCTACGAGATCCCGCCGGACGCCACCGCCGAGATCATCCTCGGGCAGATGGTCGACCACTTCCTCACCGTCACCGGCGAGATGGAGTTCGCCGATCGGGTGCAGAAGGAACGCGGCGGGATCAGCCCGTACGAGGCGCTGATCGTGGCGTCGCTCGCCCAGGCCGAGGCCGGCACCAAGAAGGACCTCGGCAAGGTCGCCCGGGTCGCCTACAACCGGGTGTACCGAGGTGGCTTCGACTGCGGCTGTCTGGAGATGGACGTAACGGTCAACTACTACCTGGAAATGACCGGCCAGAAGACCAAGACCTCGGCCCAGATGACGCAGGACGAGCTGCTCGACACCAAGAACCCGTACAGTCGCAAGCTGCGCGGCATGATCCCCACTCCGATCAACAACCCCGGCAAGGACGCGCTCGAAGGCGCGATGGATCCGCCCAACGGAGACTGGGTGTTCTTCGTGGCCATCGACAGGGAGGGCAACTCCGCCTTTGCCGAGACCTACGCGGATCATCAGAAGAACGAGGCCAAGGCGCGGGCGGCCGGGATCATCGGGTGATTCCGTACGACAGGACCCCTCCTCGGGATTGAGAAGGGGTCCTGTCGGTCAGGCAAGCTGACGCGAACTCAATGGCTGGTGCCCGTCCAGGTGTTCGTCCGTGGGTTCAGAAATTGCCATGTACCGGTGCTCTTGTTCTGCCGTAGACCGAACGCGCGATTCCACCCGTAATAGAAGTAGCCGGTGTGCGTGCTCGTGTCGTGGGCAGTGCTTCGGTTGACGGCTCCGTGGGCCTTCGTCCAGGTCTGCCTTCCGACGACGCCGTCCACTCCGATGGACTTGTTGCGCTGCCAGTTCCTGGTATGAGTGTTGGTGTTCGATCCGAAATCGCCGTCGATGAAGCTGCTACCCACGGTGCCGGTCAAGTCGTCGGCCCAGACGATGGCCTGCCAGAATCGCACGAGGTCGCCGTACCGTACGCACGAACTGCTTGAGCACAGCACGTCATTGCCCGACCAGTTTCCGGTCGCGCTGTGCGCGCGTGCCGGAACAGCGGTCGCCAGGCTGATGCCGAGCACCATGAGTAGCGAGATGATTGCGCGAGAGAGTTGTCTTCTGGTCATGAGGAACCCCCGGTGTCGTCTCAATTACCCAGAGCGAACATCGTGTCAGGTTGATCCGTGGTCGTCAACATGACAAGGAGGGGAGATCTCCTGCCGGGTCGTTGACGCAGGCTGTTGAATGAGTCATGGGACAGTTGTTTTGGCTGGTCGAGGAGCTCCATTGGTCGTGTCAACGCACAAGGCGGCGGTGTTGGGGAAGCCGATCGCGCACTCGCTCTCCCCGGTGATCCACAACGCCGGCTACGCCGCCGCCGGGCTCGACGGGTGGTCGTACACCCGGATCGAGTGCGCGGCGGCGGAGCTGTCGGATCTCGTCGCGGACCTGGGGCCGGAGTGGGCCGGGCTGTCGGTGACCATGCCGGGCAAGGAGGCGGCCCTTGAGGTGGCCGCCGAGGTCTCGCCGGTCGCCGCCGTCGTGGGCGCGGCCAACACACTGGTACGCCGCCCCGACGGCTCCTGGTACGCGGACAACACCGACGTCAGCGGCATGGTCGAGGTGCTGACCGAGGCGGGCGTACGCGAGGGCGCGACGGTCACCGTGCTCGGCGCGGGTGGCACCGCCCGGGCGGCGCTGGCCGCGGCGGCCCGGCTGCACGCGGCCGGGGTGACCGTGGTGGCCCGCCGCCCGGCGGCGGTCGCCGAGCTCGCGCCGGTCGCGGACGCCCTGGGGCTGGCCATGACCGCCGCGTCCTGGTCGGAGGCGCCCGCCCTGGCCGGCGCCGACCTGCTGATCTCCACGGTGCCCAAGGGCGCCGCCGACGTGTTGGCCGGCGTCGTGCGCTGGCGGCCGGGCAGGGTGCTCTTCGACGCGATCTACGACCCCTGGCCGACCCCGCTGGCCGCCTCCGCCGCGGCGGCCGGGTGCCGGGTCGTCTCCGGTCTGGATCTGCTGCTGGCCCAGGCGATCGGCCAGTTTGAGCAGTTCACCGGCGTCTCCGCCCCCCGCGCCGCGATGGCCGCCGCCCTCACCGCCGCCCGCGCCGGCTGACCATCCACGCCTCCTGCAAGAGCCAAAAAAGTTCGGCCGGTGATGTCGAGAACCCGTGCCTGGCTCCGTCCCCGTGGTGAAGGTGACCAGAATGGGTCGCACCAGCACCGAGGAGAATCACGATGGCCAAGTATTTGCTGCTCAAGCACTACCGGGGCGCTCCGGTTGCGGTCAACGACGTGCCCATGGACCAGTGGACGCCGGAGGAGATCTCGGCGCACGTGCAGTACATGAACGATTTCGCGGCCCGGCTCGAGGGGACCGGCGAGTTCGTCGACGGTCAGGCGCTCGCCCCGGAGGGGACGTTCGTCCGGTACGACGGGGAGGGGCGCCCGCCGGTCACCGACGGCCCGTTCGCTGAGACCAAGGACCTCATCGCCGGTTGGATGGTGATCGATGTCGACAGCTACGAGCGTGCCATCGAGCTGGCCGGGGAGCTGTCGGCCGCCCCGGGCGCGAGCGGAAAGCCGATCCACGAGTGGCTTGAGGTGCGTCCGTTCCTGACTGAGCCGCCCACCATCACGGAGTGACCGGTCAGATGGACGAGGCCCTGCTCCGGAGCCTCACGCCGAGCGTGCTCGGGGTCCTCGTCCGCCGCGGAGCCGACTTCGCGGCGGCCGAGGACGCCGTGCAGGACGCGCTGGTCGAGGCGGTGCGGGTCTGGCCGGCCGACCCGCCGCGGGACCCGAAGGGCTGGCTGGTCACCGTGGCCTGGCGCCGGTTCCTCGACGCGACCCGGGCGGACGCCGCCCGCCGGCGGCGAGAGGACCTCCTCGACGAGGAGCCGACGCCCGGGCCCGCGGTCGCGGTGGACGACACGCTTGCGCTGTACTTCCTGTGCGCGCACCCGTCGCTGACGCCGTCATCCGCGGTCGCGCTCACGCTGCGCGCCGTCGGTGGGCTGACCACCCGCCAGATCGCCCAGGCGTACCTGGTGCCCGAGGCGACCATGGCGCAGCGCATCAGCCGGGCCAAACGCACCGTCTCCGGGGTGCGGTTCGACCAGCCCGGCGACGTCGTCACCGTGCTGCGCGTCCTCTACCTGGTCTTCAACGAGGGCTACTCCGGTGACGTCGACCTCGCCGCCGAGGCCATCCGGCTCACCCGGCAACTCGCGGCCGCGATCGACCACCCCGAGGTGGCGGGGCTGCTCGCCCTCATGCTGCTCCACCACGCCCGGCGCGCCACCCGGACCGCGCCCGACGGTAGCCTGGTGCCCCTCGCCGAGCAGGACCGCAGCCGGTGGGACACCACGTCGATCGCCGAGGGCGTCGACATCCTGCAGGCGGCCCTCGCCCGCGACCGGCTGGGCGAGTTCCAGGCCCAGGCCGCCATCGCGGCACTCCACGCTGACGCGCCCACCGCCGGCGAGACCGACTGGGTGCAGATCGTCGAGTGGTACGACGAACTCGCGCGCCTCACCGACAGCCCGGTCGTACGGCTCAACCGCGCAGTGGCCGTCGGCGAGGCCGACGGACCACACGCCGGGCTGGCGGCGCTCGCGGCGCTGGACAAACCACTGCCCCGCCACACCGCGGTGGCGGCATATCTGCACGAACGCGACGGCGACCTGGCCACGGCGGCACGCCTGTACGCCGAGGCAGCCCACAAGGCCGCCAACCTCGCCGAACGCGATCACCTGACCCGCCAGGCCGCCCGCCTCAACGCCCACCGTCGCCGCTGACAGCCGGTCGCGGCAACTTCCGCGTCTGCCGAGCGGGGTGCGCTTCGGAGATCAGCTGTCCGTCCTGGTCATGAGGGTGATGCCGAGCAGCAGGTGCTGCCATCGCCGCACCGGGCGGTAATCCTCCTTGATCCGGTCGCGTTTGGCGGGTGCCATGTCCTTGAGCGGATCAAGGGAGTTGTCGGCGCGGATGACCCAGATTCGGGGTGGCGTGCCGAGGCATTCGGCGTTGGGACATTCGGTGGCGAGAAATCGGCCGTCGGTGCGCTGGGGTGCGGTCCGCAGTACGTCGGGCGGGCGGGGAGTCGGCAGGTACCGCTCGTAGATGTCTCGTGGTGACCACGGGATGCTGTAGTGGGTGTCGGGAAAGACGACGACGTCGCCGGGCTGGTAGCGGGGGCCGATGATGTCGGCGATGCGGATGGACGCCTGGGTGTGGCCGGCCTCGGCGCGCACGTTGACGTGATTGGGGTAGGCGAAAACGGCGGCGAGGGCGAGGGCTACCACGGCGTGGACGCGGCCGAATCGGGCGACGGTGAACGCCGCGAGGACCGCCAGCGCCGGCAGAACGACGAGGACGTACCGGGCGACCCAGACGGGCAACTGGGTGCCGGCGATGAAGAGCACGCCCATCGGTACGAAGGCTGCGGCGGCGATGGCGACGCGCTGTGGGGTGCGTCGGATGCCGAGGACGGCGAGGGCCAGCACGAGTCCACCGATGGCGGCGGAGTGGAAGAGCCGTTCGGGGATCATCTGCAGCGCGTACAGGTCGATCGGCTTGATCCAGGAGACCTGGGCGGTCTGCCCCGAACCCCACACCGACAGCGTCGCTGCCGGTAGCACGCCAATGGCTGCCGCCACCGCCCACCGCCGG
>NZ_JBFBAO010000256.1:0-10425 GCF_040682255.1 Micromonospora sp. NPDC051296
GGTGACGCACGTGGACGGCTCCGCCCGCCTGCAGACCGTCGACGCCGCCGTGGACCGCCGCTTCCACGCGCCGGCTCGGCTGCGATGGATGTCAACGCGCCGGGCGGCGCCGGCGCGGGTTTGCGGACGAATCCGGTGGACGTGGCCGCGACGCAGGTGCGGGCGAGTGAGAGCGGTGGACGTGGCCGGGGCGGGCGGCGTGGGTGGCCTGGGATCAGCCGGCCTGGTGGACGGCCTGGTTGAAGACGGCGGACCCGACCATCGCCATGCCTCCGTCCACCACGACCTGAGCCCCGTTGACGTATGCGGCCAGCGGCGACAGCAGCACGACCGCCATCTGGGCGATCTCCTCCGGCTCGGCGAACCGGCCCAGCGGCACCATGCCGGACCACACCTGCTCGGTGACCGACTCGGCCAGCCGGCGCATGCCCTCGGTGCCGCTGACCGGGCCGGGCACGATCGAGTTGGAGCGGATGCCGTGCGGCGCCCACTCCAGCGCCAGCGACCGCATGAGCTGGTCCACGCCGGCCTTGGCGGCCGCCACGTGCGCCTGGCGGGCGAACGGCATCTGCGACTGCCCGCCGGAGACGAACAGGACGGTGCCCCGGGTACGGCGCAGCTGCTCGTACGCGGCGTGCGCGCAGTGGAAGCTGCCCAACAGGTCGATGTCCACCACCGCGCGAAAACCGTTGGAGCTGATCCGTTCGGCCGGGGCGAGGAAGTTGCCGGCGGCACCGCAGACCACCGCGTCGACCGCGCCGAAGCGCTCCTCGGCCAGCTCGAAGGCGGCCTTGACCGCGGTGGCGTCGCGTACGTCGGCGACCGCGTAGGCCGCCTCGGCGCCGATCGCGGTGAGTTCCTCGACCGCGTCCTTGAGTTTGGTCTCGGTGCGCCCGCAGATCACCAGGTTGGCGCCGACCCCGGCGCAGGCCTTGGCGATGGCCAGGTTGACCCCGCTGCCGCCGCCGCTGACGAACACGGTCCGCTGACGCAACAGGTCCTTCGGCAGTAGCGCGCGCATGTGCCAGCTCCCAACCGGGCGAAGGTCGCCGTCACTCATCGGCGTCGGCGTCGAGTCTTCACCAAGTTGACAACAGTGTCAAGTATTGACGGCCTTGTTGATCCGGCCTGGTCGCGGCTGGCGGAGCGGCGGATGGCCGGTGCGGCCGAACGGCCGGTCGCCGGCCCCACCGCGATGGTGGGACCGGCGACCAGTGGTGGTATCTGATGAGGACGGCTCGGATCAGGCGGCGTCGCTGGCGCCCGCGGCGGCCACCTCCCGCCGGGCTGCCGGGTAGCGGATGCTCTCCACCATCTCGGAGATCTCCGCCGGTGGCGGCGCCGTCATCTTCGACACCACGATCGTCACGATGAAGTTGACGATGGCACCGATGGTGCCGATGCCCTCCGGGCTGATGTCGAGGATGTGCGGGTTGGCCGCAGTGCCGAACACCGGCAGCGTGTAGATCATGTATGTGGCGGTGAACGCCATACCGGTCACCATGCCGGCGGCCGCACCGGTCGCGTTACATCGTTTCCAGAAGATGCCGAGCACGATGACCGGGAAGAAGCTCGCCGCTGCCAGACCGAACGCGAACGCGACCACCTGCGCCACGAACGCGGGCGGGTTGATACCGGCGTAGATCGAGATCAGCACCGCGAGGCCCATCGCGATCCGGCCGGCGAGCAGCCGCTGCTTGTCGGTCGAGTCCCGCTTGACCCGGCGGAAGTACAGGTCGTGCGAGAAGGACGACGAGATCACCAGCAGCAACCCGGCCGCGGTGGACATCGCGGCGGCCAGGCCGCCGGCCGCCACCAGACCCACGATCGGTGCCGGCAGCCCGGCGATCTCGGGGCTGGCCAACACGAGGATGTCGTTGTTGACGATCAGGTCCGCCCCGGATGTCGGGCTGTTGCTGACCGTCGAGATGGTCTGCACCCCGTCGCCGACCGTGACGAGACCGGTCGCCGCCCAGTTCTCCACCCACGAGGGCAGCGCGTCCGCGGAGACCCCGTTCACGTTCTGCAGGAGGTTCAGCTTGGTGAACGCGCCCACCGCCGGGGCGGTGGTGTAGAGCAGCGCGATGAAGAAGAGTGCCCAGAAGGCCGAGTAGCGGGCACCCCGCACGCTCTTCGTGGTGTAGAACCGGACGATCACGTGCGGCAGACCGGCGGTGCCGATCATCAGCGACATCGTCACCAGGAATACGTCGATCTGCGGTCGGGCCGCGAACGCGTCGGTGAACTCGTGCAGGCCCATCTGGACGCTGATCGTGTTGAGTTCGGCGAGGATCTGCCCGAAGGACACCTGCGGAATCGGAATGCCGGTCATCTGCTGGGCCACCGCGACCGCGGGGATCAGGTAGGCGACGATCAGCACCGTGTACTGCGCCACCTGCGTCCAGGTGATGCCCTTCATTCCGCCGAGCACCGCGTACAGGCCGATGACCACGGCGGCGACGATGACGCCGCCGGTGACGTCCAGGCCCAGGAACCGGCTGAAGACGATGCCGCCGCCGCGCATCTGCCCGACCACGTAGGTGAAGGAGATGATGATCGCGGCGACGGCGGCGATGGTCCGGACGGTCTCCGAGTACCGGTCACCGACGAACTCGGGCACCGTGAACTTGCCCCACTTGCGCAGGTAGGGGGCGATCAGCAGGGCCAGCAGCACGTAGCCGCCGGTCCAGCCCATCAGGTAGATGGAGCCGTCCGATCCCAGGAAGGCGATCAGGCCGGCCATCGAGATGAACGACGCGGCCGACATCCAGTCGGCGGCGACGGCGGCACCGTTGGCGATCGTGGGGATGCCCTGGCCGGCCACGTAGAAGCCGGCGGTCTCCTTCACCCGGCTGCGCCAGGCGATGTAGAGGTAGACGGCGAAGGAGCCGCCGATGAAGACGAGCGTCCAGGTTTGGATCTGGCTCACTTGCTCGCCCCCTCGGTCTCCTGCTCATCGACGCCGAACTGGTTGTCCAAGCGATCCATCATCTTCGCGTAGACCAGAATCAGAATTACGAAGACGTAGATCGATCCCTGTTGGGCGAACCAGAAGCCGAGCGGGAATCCGGCGATCACGATCTTGTTCAGCGGCTCGACGAGCAGAATGCCGAAGCCGAACGAAACGGTGAACCAGATGGCCAGCAGGATCACCATGAGCCGGAGGTTGCGGCTCCAGTACTCCTTGCGCCAGCCGTTGTCCGGCGGTGCCGTCGGTGGTGGTGACGCCGGTGGCGGTTCACCGCCACGGGTGTCCACATCGGGGGTTACCTCGGTCATGTCCTGGAGCCTCCTAGTCGGTACGGAACAAGCGGATCCGGCGAGGGGCCTGCGACACGGCGCCCGGCTGGTGGTGGCACGGAGCTGTTGCCGCTGCCCGATCCGCGCTCCCACGCCCCGGCACCTGACGCGGTTGTGCGGTCGGTCACACCTTTAGTCTGGGAAGGGAACGTGACGCGGCTCCGTCGGGCAAGAGTTGATCCGCCATGTGCCGGTACGGGGCGGTGAACGGTCGACGGGATGCGATGAGCGGTCCGTGGACCCGCAGCAGCGATGAGCGTCGTCTGTTTTGCGGCTGTTCGTGACAGCGAGCCGACCGTCCACCGATGCAGGGCGACCGCTCGCCGATTGCCCGCTCGGTCACCGGCCCGCCACCGCCTAACATCCGGAGATGGCCGACACCGCATCCACCGCCGCGCCGGTTCGCCGGCGCATCCTCCACCCCGGCAGCCTCGGAATGTTCGTCGGCGGCGTGCTCGCGCTGGTCGGCTCGCTGCTCCCGTGGGTGATCACGCCGTTCGGGTCGCTCTCCGGCGCGGCCGGACCCGGTCTGTGGACGTTGAGTGCGGCGTTCATCGCCATCGCCGGTGCCCTGCTGCCGTACCGCAAGGTCGCCATCGCGCACTGCCTGCTCCCCGGGCTGGCGGCGGCCGCCCTCGTCGGCTGGCAGGTCGCACGTCTCATCAGCATCAGCGCCAGCACCGACAGTTGGGGTCAGCTGATGCCCGGCATCGGCATGGTCATGGTCGCCGGCGGGGCGGTGGTCCTGATCCGTACCGGGATGCGCCTGATCTCGCTCCGCTGATCGTCTGCTCTCCCACGCCGGCCAGAACCCCTGAATTTGGCGCGCAGAAAGTCTTGGCGGGCCGGTGAAACCACCTTCCACACCCACGCGTCATCAGGCTGTATCGACCGAGGACCTCGGGCCGGCAGGAGCGGGCGCGTGGCCGCGGCAGCCGCAGGAGGGTGGGGAGAACCGTGTTGTTGGGGAGATGGCTCGCCGGTGTGGGTCTGGTGGCGCTGGCCGGCGCCGCCGTAGGGGTGTACGGAGTGGCGTCGGCGTCCGAGGGTGACGTTCCTGCGGTCGGGCCGGCGGCGGTCGCGGTGACGGAGACGCCCGGTGCCGCGAAGCCGGGGACCAAGGCCACGGATCCGGTGCTCTCCGGCAAGCGTCGGGTCACGATCGTACGGGTCGGCGCGTTCGAGTCGGGGCTGTCGCTGCTCGACGGCGGGCGGCTGGCCGAGGTGGACGACGACCGGGGCCGGCAGGTGTTCGTGCCGACCCCGTTGGGCAAGCAGGAGTTCCTGATCAAGTCGTACTACGGCGGCGGCACCGGGCAGCCGGTCTGCTGGCAGGCGCACAACCCGGGCAACGCGCAGCCGCTGGTGGTGCGGGGCGCCACCTGCCGGGCCGGCGACCCGCGCCAGCGGTTCGTGATCGCTCCGGCCGCCGGCGGCGGGGCCCGGGAGTTCGTGATCAGCAACCAGTGGGCGTACCTGCGGACCTCCGCGCGATCCGGTCTGATTCTGGAGGAGTTGGGCGACGCGCCTCCGGCGAGCAGTTTCCGGTTCAACGACACCGGGCCGGCACCGCGTCGCGGGTGACGCCTTGGTGGCGGCCCCGGCCGGACGGGCACTCCGGTCAGGGCCGCCACCGGCGTCGCGACGGGATGCGGCCCGGCATCGGTCGCCGCATCCTTGTAGTCATGACCACGATCGACCAGTCCGGGTGGAGACAATGATCGATGCGCGACGCTGAGGAGTTCGACGCCTTCTACTCCGCGTCCGCCCAGCGGGTGCTGGGTCACCTGTACGCGATGATCGGCAGCCGGGCCGAGGCCGAGGACGCGGTGGCGGAGGCGTACGCCCGGGCCTGGGACCGCTGGGCGTCCGTACGGGAGTGCGACAGCCCGGAGGCCTGGGTACGCAGCGTGGCGTACCGGGTGGCGGTGAGCGCCTGGCGCAAGGCGGTCAACCGGCTCAGCGCCCACCGCCGGCACCTCGCCGAGCAGCACGTCGAGGCGACCACGGTCGACCACGTCGCGGTGGTGGCCGCGCTGCGGCGCATACCCACCGAGCAACGCCGGGTCGTGGTCCTGCACCACCTGGTCGGTCTCAGCGTGGCCGAGATCGCGACGGAGGTCGGTGCCAACGCGAACACCGTCAAGACGCGGCTCGCCCGGGGACGCAGAGCGCTTGCCGCGCACCTGGCCGACGACGAGTACCAGAGCACGGGCGGGGGGAGGAGCCATGACGTCTGACCGGAATCTCGACGACGCGCTGCGGGCGGTGGCCCGGCACGGCGGGCGGGGGATGATTCACGCCGCCACCGAGATCCGGCGCCGTGGCGACACCCGTCGCCGGCGTCGCCATGTCGCCGCGGTCGCCGCCGGCGCCGTCCTGGTCGGTGCGCTCGGCGCGGGTGCGGTCGTGATCCGTCTCGCCGGGGCGCCGCACACCATCCCGGTCGGCCCGGCCGAGCCGACCCCGATCCCGACCGACCCCACCCCGGCCCCGGCCACCACCCCATCCGGCTCCGGCCCGTCCAGCCCGTCCGCCGGCCCGACCTCCGGCGCCTCCAGCCCGACCTCCGGGACGTCCAGCCCGCCGGGTTCCGATACGGTGCTGTCCGGGCAGCGTCAGGTCACCATCGTGCGGGTGTCGGACCAGGCGGCCGGGCTGTCGCTGCTCGACGACGGTCGGCTCGCCGAGGTCGACGGCGACGAAGGCCGCCAGCTGTTCGTGTTCGCGCCGCAGGGGCCCGACACCTATCTGATCCGCACCGCGGAGCCGGGCACCGACGACCTGACCGACACCTGCTGGGAGGTCCGGTCCTCGGGCAGCCAGCCGCTGCGGGTGGTCGCGGCCCCCTGCGCCCCGGAAGAGCCGAGGCAGCAGTTCTCGATCGTCCGCGACGGGCAACGGAACGGCGCGCCGACGTACGCGATCAGCAACCACTCCGCCTATCTGCAGAACTCCGCGACCCGTGGCCTGATCCTCGAGGAACTCGGCGACGCACCCCTGACCACCCGGTTCCGGTTCGTCGACAACGGCGCTGCGCCGGGGTGACGGATCGCGTGCCCGAGCGGGCGTCTCGGGTGGAGATCGGGCAGACAGCAGGGCCAAACGGGCGATCAGTATGCGCGGTATGCGCCTGATCGCCCGTTCCCGACTGCCCGTTCGGGGCTGGTGCTCGGGCAGCAAAACCACCAGATTGACCTGCATGTGACCGGGGTCACGCGCCGTTAACGGTGTTACAAAAAGACCCACGGGCCGGCAGGAGGTGCAAAGTGGACGCAACGGAGCGCAGACACCACATCCTCACGCTGGCGCGCCGTCAGGGCGACGTCGACGTGCGGAAGCTGGCCGCCGACCTGGCCGTCGCGCCGGAGACGATCCGACGCGACCTGAGCCTGCTGGCCCAGCAGGGCCTGGTGCGGCGGACGCACGGCGGCGCATACCCGGTGGAAACCGCCCGCTTCGAGACCACCCTGGAAACCCGGGCCACCCGGATGGTCGTGGAGAAGCGGCGGATCGCCACCGCGGCCGTCGAGCACCTCGGCGACGCGGAGTCGGTCTTCATCGACGAGGGCTACACCCCGCAACTCATCGCCGAGGCGCTGCCCACCCACCGGCCGCTGACCGTGGTGACCGCCTCGCTGCACACCGCGGCGGCGCTGGCGGCGTACCCGACCATCACCGTGCTGCTGCTCGGTGGCCGGGTCCGCGGACGCACGCTGGCCACCGTCGACCACTGGGCCACCCGCATGCTCGCCAGCTTCGTCATCGACCTGGCCTACGTCGGGGCGAACGGCATCTCCCGCAAGCACGGGCTGACCACGCCGGACCCGGCCGTGGCGGCCGTCAAGGCCCAGGTGATGGCGGTGTCCCGGCGGGTGGTGTTCGCCGGGGTGCACACCAAGTTCGGCGGCCACAGCTTCTGCCGCTTCGCCGACGTCGCCGACGTCGACACCATCGTCACGGACACCGCGCTGCCGGCGTCCGAGGCACACCGTTACTCACTGCTCGGCCCGGTGGTGCTGCGCGTCTGAGCGCCCCGGCTGATCCCTCCTTCACCCACCACACCACCACCATGGAGGTTTGCTGTGCCCAGAACACGATCTCCTCGCCGATGGCGCGGCACGCTCGCCGTCGCCCTCGCGGTCGGTCTGGCTTCGACCGCCTGCTCCGGAGCCGGCGGCGGCTCGTCCGGCGACGGCGACGGTACGGCCATCACCGTGCTGATGGTCGGCAACCCGCAGATGGAAGACCTGGCCAAGGTCACCGCCGACAACTTCACCAAGCAGACCGGGATCACGGTGCGGTTCACGATCCTGCCGGAGAACGAACTGCGCGACAAGGTGACTCAGGACGTCGCCACCCAGGGCGGGCAGTACGACGTGGCGACGATCGGTGCCTACGAGGCGCCCATCTGGGCGCAGAACGACTGGCTGCACGAACTCAGCTCGTACGCCGACGCCGACACCGGATACGACAAGGCCGACCTGCTCCAGCCGATGGTCGCCTCGCTCTCCGGCGCCGACGGCAAGCTCTACGCCGCGCCGTTCTACGGCGAGTCGTCCTTCCTGATGTACAACAAGGAACTCTTCGCGGCCAAGGGCATCACCATGCCCGAGCGGCCCACCTGGCAGCAGGTCGCCCAGTTCGCCGCCCAGCTCGACGACAAGAGCGCTGGCGTCGCCGGCATCTGCCTGCGCGGCCTGCCCGGCTGGGGAGAGCTGTTCGCGCCGCTGACCACCGTGGTGAACACCTTCGGCGGCACCTGGTTCGAGAAGGACTGGACGCCCAAGGTGAACGCGCCCGAGTTCACCGAGGCGACGAAGTTCTACGTCGACCTGATCCGCTCGCACGGCCAACCGGGCGCCCCGCAGGCCGGGTTCACCGAGTGCCTGAACACGTTCGGCCAGGGCAAGGCGGCCATGTGGTACGACGCCACCTCCGCCGCCGGCACGCTGGAGGACGCCAACTCCAGCACCGTCGCCGGCAAGGTCGGCTACGCGTACGCGCCGGTCAACAAGACCGAATCCTCAGGCTGGCTGTGGGCCTGGGCCCTCGCAATGCCGAAGACCACCAAGAACGCCGACGCCGCCTGGAAGTTCATCTCCTGGGCCACCGGCAAGGAGTACGAGGCGCTGATCGGCTCCTCGCTCGGCTGGTCCCGGGTGCCGGCCGGCAAGCGCCAATCCACCTACCAGATCGCCGAGTACCGCGACTCCGCCACCGCCTTCGCCGACATCACGCTCAAGTCCATCCAGGAGGCCGACCCGGTCAACCCGGGGGTGCAACCGCGCCCCGCGCTCGGCGTGCAGTTCGTCGGCATCCCGGAGTTCGCCGACCTCGGCACGAAGGTGTCGCAGGAAGTGTCGGCCGCGATCGCCGGCCAGATCACCGTCGACAAGGCGCTCGCCGACGGCCAGCGGCTGGCCGAGGACGTCGCCAACAAACACCGGTAGTCGCGTGCCGGGGTCGGCCACCGGCCGGCCCCGGCCCTGCCCCGAGGTGGACCGATGACCACGACCATCACCACCGGTGCGGGCGCGACACCGCGCCCCACCGTACGACCCTCCCGTCCTGGCCGGGGGCAACGCTGGGCCCGCCGGGCCCCGCTGCTGCCGGCCCTCGTCTTCGCCATCGTGGTGACCCAGCTGCCGTTCCTGTTCACCCTCTACCTGTCCACCCAGAGCTGGAACGTGCTGCGGCCCGGCAGCCGTGAGTTCATCGGGCTGGCCAACTACGGGCGGGTGCTCACCGACGACCGGCTGCGCGCCGCCCTGGTGAACACGGTGGTGCTCACCGCCTCGTCGGTGATCCTGTCCGTGCTGCTCGGCCTCGGCCTGGCTATCCTGCTGGACCGCAAGTTCCCCGGCCGGGGCATCGTCCGTACCCTGCTCATCACCCCGTTCCTGGTGATGCCGATGGCGGCGGCGCTGCTCTGGAAACACGCCATCTACAACCCGTCGTACGGCCTGATCAACGGCATCCTCGGCGGCAGCACCGACTGGGTGTCGCAGTACCCGATGGTCTCTGTGGTCGCCGCGCTGGTCTGGCAGTGGACCCCGTTCATGATGCTGATCATCCTGGCCGGGTTGCAGGGCCAGTCCCTGGAGACGCTCGAAGCCGCCCGGGTGGACGGCGCCGGGCCCTGGCAGACCTTCACCCGGGTGACCCTGCCCTACCTGCGGCCGTACCTGGAGCTGGGGGCCCTGCTCGGCTCCATCTACCTGGTGCAGACCTTCGACGCGGTCTTCACCATCACCCAGGGCGGACCCGGCCGGGCCACCACCAACCTGCCGTACGAGATCTACCTGACCACCTTCCGCAAGTTCGAGTACGGCGAGGCCGCCGCAGCCGGCGTCGTGGTGGTGATCGGCACCATCATCGTCGCCACCTTCGCGCTGCGGGTGATCTCCAGCCTGTTCCGGATGGAGGACGCGCGATGACCGCCCTACGTCAACGCGCCGCCGGCGCGACCCGTCGCAGCACCGCCGGCCCGGCCCGCCGCAGCACCGGCGTGACCGGAGCGGCCTGGACCGTGCTGGCCTGGCTCGCCGGGCTGTTGTTCTTCCTGCCGGTGTTCTGGATGGTGCTCACCGGCTTCAAGCGCGAGGTCGACGCGGCCAGCAACCCGCCGTCCTGGTTCTTCACTCCGGTCCTCGACGGCTACCGGCAGGTCTTCGACCGGGACATCACGCCGTACCTGCTCAACTCGATGATGGCCAGCCTGCTTTCCACCCTGCTGGTGCTGCTGCTGGCCACCCCGGCGGCGTACGCGCTGTCGATCCGGCCGGTCGCCAAGTGGCGCGACGTGCTGTTCTTCTTCATCAGCACGAAGATGCTGCCGGTGGTCGCCGCCCTGCTGCCGATCTACCTGCTGGTCAAGGAACTCGGCATGCTGGACAACATCTGGACCATGGTCGTGCTCTACACGGCCATGAACCTGCCACTCGCGGTGTGGATGATGCGCTCGTTCCTGCTCGAGGTGCCGCCGGCGCTGATCGAGGCGGCGGCCATGGACGGCGCCAACCTGATCGTCACCATCCGGCGCATCCTGCTGCCGATCGTCGCGCCCGGCCTGGCCGCCACCGCGCTGATCTGCTTCATCTTCAGCTGGAACGAGTTCTTCTT